>JBBRIN010000064.1:0-10351 GCA_038221115.1 Tepidisphaerales bacterium | reverse complement strand
CATCGTCATCATCGGCGGCACGTCGGGCCTGGGATTGTCGGCGGCGAAGGCGTGCGTCGCCGCAGGGGGGTTAGTGGTCGCCGTCGGAAAGGAGCCTGAATCTATTGACGGCGCTGCGCAAATGCTCGGCGTATCCGCGATCGTGCTTGCCGGTGACGCGATCGAGCCGACGACTGCGCCGCGGGCCATCGAGGCTGCGTTGCGCGAGATGGGGGGTTTTCATGGGCTCTATCATGTTGCGGGCGGCAGCGGCCGCGCCCTGGGCGACGGGCCATTGCACGAATGCTCGGATGAGGGATGGCAGGGGACGCTTCAGAACAACCTCACCAGCCTATTTAATTCGAATCGCGCGGCGGCGCGGCAGTTTCTTAAGGATGATGCGCCGGGGACGGTGCTGAACATGGGCTCTGTGCTGGGCTCGTCGCCGTCGCCGCGATTTTTCGCGACGCATGCCTATGCGGCCGCGAAATCCGCCGTGATCGGGCTTACTACCGCCGCGGCATCGTACTACGCGCCGCACAACATCCGGTTCAACGTGATCGCGCCGGGGCTGGTGGAGACGCGCATGAGCCGCCGCGCGGTCGAGGATGAGACGATCCATCGCTTCATCAAGACCAAGCAGCCACTCGATGATGGCCGCATTGGGCAACCCGAAGATTTGGACGCGGCTGTCATCTTCTTCCTGTCGGATGCCTCGCGGTTCGTGACTGGGCAGGTGCTCCACATCGACGGCGGGTGGGGCGTCACCGAAGGGCAATATCCGTGAGGTAACGAGCGTGGGGCCCGCAACGGACGGCCGTCATGGAAGCTCTGGGAATCGATCTCGGCGCGACGAACATCAAGCTTGCCCGCGTTGATGGCGGCGGCGCGGTTCTTTCGCGCGATAGCTTTCCCACTGACGAGGGGACGGCCTGGCGGGATCGGCTTGGCGCGCAGTTGGCGAGTTTGAACGCGCAACAGCCATTTGACCATCTGGGTATCTGCGCGCCGGGGCTGGCGGCGGAAGATGGCCGGTCGATCAGTTGGATGCGCGGCCGGCTCGAGGGTATTCGGGGACTGGAATGGACGAGTTTTCTGCGTTGGCCGTCGCCCATCCCTGTCCTGAATGACGGCCACGCTGCGTTGCTTGCGGAAGCGTGGCTCGGTGCGGCAAAGGGCGCACGTCATGCGATCCTGATTACCCTCGGCACGGGTGTCGGCGGCGCGATTCTTTGCGATGGGAAACTCTTCCGCGGCCACATTGGCCGTGCCGGCCACCTCGGTCATATCACCGTCGATTTCACGGGTCCACCCGACATTGTCCGCACCGCCGGCAGCCTGGAGGACGCGATTGGAAACCACACGGTCGCGGCGCGCAGCGAAGGGCGATTCAGCGACACGCGCGATCTTGTCGCCGCGCACGTCGCGGGTGATCCGGCGGCAACGGCGGTTTGGCTTTGTTCAGTTCGGGCACTGGCGGCTGCACTCGTTTCGCTGATCAACGCAGTCGACCCCCAAGTGATCGTTGTGGGGGGTGGGATTGCGTCCGCCGGAGAGGCACTTTTCGTTCCCCTTCGCCGGCAGATGGCGGAGATGGAATGGCGACCGCATGGCCACGCCGTCCCCGTCATCCCGGCCATGCTGGGCAGTTTCGCGGGGGCAATCGGCGCGGCCCGAGCTGCTCTGCTTCAAATCCCCCAGCTCTGAGTTGAAAAGTGAACAGGGTGGAGTGATGCTTACAGCGGTCAGGTCAGCCGTTGTTTGCAGGACAGGCGGAGTCATGATGCAGAAAACGTTTTGGGCAACGGTGGCGGCGCTGAGCGTGATTGTGACGGGGGTCGCCATCTCGAGCGCCGCGCCACCGCGCGGGGGCAATGCGGACCCGCGCACGCTTGGGGGGCAGCTGAAGACCTTCACGTCGCCGTACTACAACGTCTACACGGATCTTGGAGAGGATGACGTGAAGGAGTCGGTCATCCGGATGACCAAGATGGCCGAGGAGTACCACGATCGCACCAAGTATCTGTTCAGCGGGCAGATCTCGCAGAAACTGCCGTTCTACCTGTATGCCAAGCCGGAGGATTACTATAAGGCGGGCGGTCTGCCCCGCAGCGCGGGCGTGTTTACCGGCGACTCGCTCATGGCGATGGCCATGCGCGACAGGGACGGCCGGGTCGGCATCGGCACGTGGCACGTCGTGCAGCACGAGGGGTTTCATCAGTTCGTCCACGCGGTCATCCGAGGCGACATTCCGATCTGGACGAATGAGGGCCTTGCCGAATATTTTGGCGAGGGGATATTCACGGGCGATGGGATTGTCACGGGCATCATCCCGGCGAGCCGGCTCAAGCGCGTGCAGGAGGAGATCAAGAAGGGGGATTTCAAAAGCGTGAAGGAGATGATGCTCTTTTCCCACACGGACTGGAACGCCGCGCTCACGGAGGGCGGCGCGCGGGCGAATTATGACATGGCGTGGTCGATGGTCCACTTCCTGGCACAGGCGGAGAACGGCAAGTACCAGGACCCCTTCGCCAAGTTCCTGGTGCTCATCGGCAAGGGCAACCCTTGGGACCGCGCGTGGGTCGGCGCGTTCGGGAGCGTGGAGGGGTTTGAGGGGAAGTGGAAAGAGTATTGGCTGGTGATGCCGGAGAACCCGACGCTGGATCTGTATGCGAAGGCGGTGGTTTCCACGCTGACGAGCTTTCTGGGGCGGGCTTATTCGCAGAAGCAGACGTTTGATACGATGGATGAGTTTACCAAGCTCGATGGGAAGGCGCTGAAGGCGGCGCCGGCGGATTGGCTGCCGCCGGGGTTATTTAATGAGATGAAGCTGCTGGTGCCGCAGTTGGAGCAGCAGGAGTGCAAGTTTTCGCTGATTCACAACAAGGGGCCGCTGCCGTCGATGCAATGCCTGATGGGGGATGGGACTCGGCTGACGGGCACGTTTACGTTGGGGAATGGGCGGATTGGGAAAGTGAATGTTGAGCTGGTCAAGCCGGCGACCACCAAGCCGGCGGCCGCGGTGAAGGGGCGGTAGGGGTCACCTGAGTGTGGCTAAATCCTCTTCGGAGGCCTCGCCGTGGATAAACTGCTTGACGATGGGGTTGTCGGTGGCCTGAATCTCCTGGGGGGTGCCATCGATGACAATTTTGCCCTCGTGGAGCATGACGATGCGGTTGCCGATCTTGAAGGCGCTGGCCATGTCGTGGGTGACGGTGATGCTGGTGACCTTGAGTTCCTTTTGGAGCTTTAGAATTAGCTGATTGATCACATCGGCACGGACCGGATCGAGGCCGGTGGTTGGTTCGTCATAGAGAATGACGTCGGGGTCCAGGGCGATGGCGCGCGCCAGGCCGACGCGCTTTCGCTGGCCGCCGGAGAGCTCGGAGGGCATTTTGGACTCGAGTCCGGGAAGGCCGACGCGCTTGAGTTTCTCGGTGACGATCTGCTTGACCTCGTCCTCGGTTTTGTGGGTGTGCTCGCGGAGGGGAAAGGCGATGTTGTCTCGGACGTTCAACGAGTCGAAGAGAGCACCCATCTGAAAGAGGAAACCGATGCGCTGGCGGATGAGCATGAGGGGCCGCTCGGCCATGACGTCGATGCGATTGCCGTCGTACCAGACCTGACCGCGGTCGGGCTTGAGCAAGCCGACGATGTGCTTGAGGAGCACGCTTTTGCCGGTGCCGCTGGCGCCGATGACGACGATGCTTTCGCCGGCCTGGATGGAGAGGGTGACGCCATTGAGGACGACGAGGCGGCCGAAGGACTTGTGAAGATTCTTCAGTTCGATGAGGGCCATTGGAGGGTTCGGGGTTCAGGGTTTGGGGTTCAGGGTCGAAAAGCGAGTGGTTAGGACGAATGCCGGGTCACAGGCTTTTCCTGAACCCTGAACCCCGAACCCCGAACCCGCGCTTATCCTCCGCCGAAGATGCTGCGGACGCCGTATAGGGCGGTGTACCAGTCCTTGGCGACCTGGGCGAAGAAGAAGTTGAAGACGATGATGGCAATGAAGCTCATGACGAAGCTTTCGGTGCAGGCGCGGCCGACGCCGCTGGCGCCGGCGCCGGAGGTGAAGCCTTTGAAGCAGGAGATGATTCCGATGGCGCCGCCGAAGAAGACGGCTTTGACGATGCCCTCATTGATCGTCCAGAGGTCGACGCCCATGCGCGAGTATTCCCAGTAGGGGCCGTTGGGGACGCCGAGCGTATGGACGGCGATGAACCAGCCGCCGATCATGCCGAGGAGGTCGCTGTAGATCGTGAGGATGGGGGTCATGAGGATGCAGGCGAGGAATCGGGGCACGACCAGCACGCGGATGGGGTCTGCGCCCATGACGCGGAGGGCGTCCAACTGTTCGGTGACGTTCATGGTGCCCAGCTCGGCGGTAAGGGAGCCGCCCACGCGTCCGGCGAGCATGACGGCGGCGAGCACGGGGCCGATCTGCTTCACGACGGACACGTTGATGATGCTGCCGAGGCGGTTTTCCTGGCCGATGCTTTTGAACTGGGTGTACGCCTCGACGGCGAGGACCATGCCGATGAATGCGCCGGTCACGGAGATCACGGGGACGGATTTGGTTCCGACCTCGTGCATCTGGGGGAAGAGCTCGCGCACGTTGCGCCACTTGAACCACCCGCGGCCCAGCCACATGAAGGTGCGGCCGACGAATCGCCAGAATTCACCAAAGGCGGCGAGGCCGTCCTGGACGCTGCAGCCGAATTTTTCGACGAAGCTCATGGGCATCAGGCGGGGGATCATACGGGCCATGCATTCCACGCGAAAGGGACGCCGGCGAATGGACGTGCGGCAAACAGGAGTTATGCTAATTGCCGGCGGCTGAACATCGGGAAAACGACAACGGACGGTTTCATGGAATACGGCGTCATCATGGCGGGGGGATCGGGCACGCGGCTGTGGCCCCTCTCGCGCGGCAATACACCAAAACAGCTTCTCCCGGTGGTGAAGGGTAAGAGCCTGCTTCAACTCAGCTATGAACGGCTGCGCGGGATGCTGTCGCCGGACCGGATCTTCGTCTGCACGGGCGCGTCGCACCGTGAGGCGATTTTGCGGAACCTTCCGGAGCTTCCGCCGAACAACCTGCTCGGTGAGCCGGTTGGCCGAGATACGGCCAACGCCGTCGGCTTTCCCGCCACGGTGCTGCTTTCGCGCGACAAAGACGCGGTGATGGCGATTGTTACGGCGGATCATGTGATTGAGCCGGTTGCGGAATTCCAGAAAGCGGTGCGGACGGCATTCGACGTCGTGAAGGAACACCCTGAGTCGCTGGTCACGTTCGGCATAGTCCCCTCGCACGGTCACACCGGCCTGGGCTACGTTCAGCGCGGCGATGCGCTCAAACTGAGCAGCGGGGCGGGGGGCGCGTATCGGGTGCAGGCGTTCAAGGAGAAGCCGGACAAGCCGACGGCGGATCGATACGTCGAGTCGGGCCGGTACTACTGGAACAGCGGGATGTTCGTCTGGCGCTGCGACACGGTGATCGATGAGTTAAAGACGCACCTTCCCGCCGCACATGCGGGGCTTTCGAGGATAGGCGCCGCCTGGGATACGGCGAACCGCGACGCGGTGCTTAACGAGGTGTATCCCACGCTTCCGAAGATCAGCATCGACTATGCGCTGATGGAACCGGCCGCGCAGCAAAAGGGGCGGGCGCGGGTCGCGGTGGTTGAGATGTCCGTGCAGTGGCTGGATGTGGGATCGTGGCCCGCCTTGGCGGAAACGCTGCACACGGATGACCACGATAACGCCACCGAGTGCGGCACCTGCCTTTTCGTCGATTCCGACAACAACATTGTTGTCAGCCAGGACCCGGAGCATCTGGTCACCACCATCGGTGTCAGCGACATGATCATCGTTCACACCAAAGACATCACGATGGTTTGCCCGAAGACCGAAGCCCAAAGGGTGAAAGATCTGGTGGGGCGGGTGAAAGAGAAGTACGGGGCGCGGTATCTGTGAGAGCGGGTATCGGGTATCGGGTTCCGGAAAGACCGCGGGTATCCGATTCCCGATACCCGGCACCCGATATCCGATTTATCATGCGCACCCTTGCGATTGACCTTGGTTCGCGTCGGATTGGTCTGGCGCTGAGCGATGATGGGGGCCGGTTTGCGACGCCGGTTGACGTGCTTCAAGTGACGGACCCTGACCAGGCACTTGGCCCGATCGCGGCGCTGATCAAGAAGGAAGGGGTCCGGCGGCTGGTTGTGGGGCTTCCGCTGAACATGGACGATTCGATTGGGTTTCAAGCGCGGTCCACGCTGGCTTGGGCGGGGCGGCTTGCCAAGTTAACTGGATTGGGGGTCATTTTTGTCGACGAGCGACTGAGCAGCTTCGCGGCGGAACAGGGGTTGATCGATCGGAAGCGCGAGGGCGAGAAGATTACGCGGAAACAGAGGAAGGCGAGGTTGGATGCACTGGTGGCGGCAGGACTTCTCCAGGAGTTTTTGGACGGGCGACTTCCGCCGCTTGAGGTTGGGAATTGATCCCGGCTGCTAGGAAATCCACTTATTTATCTACGGGTCGCGGATTTCTCACACATAAAGGCGGGGGTCAGGCGTTATGCTAGAGGCGGTAGTGCCACTGCCCGTTTCGCGACCCGGAGCCATTATGACGACCCCCGCTTTCAAGTTGAGTGTTTTTGCCCTCGCCGCCGGGCTGTCAGTGTTGTTCGCCGCTTCACCTGCGTTTGCGGCAGGGAAGAAGAAGTACGACAGCAACAACAACACGAACAACAACAACACGAACAACGCCAACAAGAATCAGAAACCTGCGAACAATCCGCCCGCCCCCATCGATATGTCTGGCGTCCAGTCGGCACAAACGGATTTGAACGCGGGGCGGGAGGAGCTGAAGAAGGCCGAGCAGGTTTGGGCGGAGATTGCGCGAAAGCTTCAGACGACGTTCGAAGCTTCGAGCTTGTTCAAGACGGCGGTGGACGAGCAACACACGGCGCAGGTGGCGTCGGACGCGGCGAGCAAGACAGTACTCGTGCGCCTTTCATCGGATGCGAACTATACGACGGCGCAGGCGGACAAGAAGGCGGCCGACGACCAGGTGACGAAGTTGCGGACGGATGCCGCGGCGGCAGATGCAGTTTCTGCAGCGTCGGCGGAATCGCT
The DNA here is from genome assembly GCA_038221115.1 of Tepidisphaerales bacterium. Lineage (GTDB taxonomy): Bacteria > Planctomycetota > Phycisphaerae > Tepidisphaerales > Tepidisphaeraceae > JANXVV01. The sequence goes on along the minus strand of JBBRIN010000064.1, from coordinate 3,233 downwards.
GAAGAAGGCGACGATTGTCTCGCAACTCCAGATGCAGGCGATCGCGGCAGATGGGCCGGCCAGCGAGGCCAAGGCGAAGGCTCTGGCGGCGGCGCAGCGGCTCACGGAAATGCGCAAGCAGTTTACGGACTCGCTGAAGGACAATCCGGAGTGCGCCGATGCGAAAAAGGGGGTGGACGACGCGAAGGCAAAGGTCGCGACCGCGGAGACCGCGCTGGCTGAGGCGCAAAAGAACGTAGCGCAGCAACGACGGGCGGCGGCGGCTGCCCGTTAGTTGGTTCGATCGCGTATCCTTGGGAGGCTGGCGTTCTACCTTGTTGAATTATCGTCCCGACGTGCCGCCTGTCTTTTTCACGAGGCGCACGCCATCGATCACCATCGATTTGTCGATCCCCTTGCACATGTCGTAGATCGTCAGAGCGGCGATGCTCACGGCGGTCAGCGCTTCCATCTCGACGCCGGTTTTCGCGGTGATTCGAGCGGTGGCTTTGACGTGGAGACGGACGGGAACGTTCCCCTCAGGTTCCAACTCGGGGATGTCAAACTCCACCTCGACACTTTCCACGGGCAAGGGGTGGCAGAGCGGGATCAGTTCGCCGCAGCGCTTTGCGGCGAGAATTCCTGCGACCCGGGCGGTGTTCAGCACCTCGCCCTTGGGGACCTTTTCCTCGGCGATTGCGCGCAGGGTTGCGGCTTGCAGCATCACGAAGCCCTCTGCGACGGCCTCGCGCTCGGTGATGGCTTTTCTTCCAACGTTCACCATCCGCGCCCGGCCCTTCTCATCGAGATGTGTCAGCTTCGCTTTCGCCATAATAATTCTGTTCACGAATGCTCACGAATCGGCGCGAATGAAAGAAAAGTCAAGCATTTGCTTCTTCCGATTCGTGTTCATTCGTGCCAATTCGTGGACCGTCATTTGATTACCACGACGATCGAAGCACTGCGATCTCTCTGCACTGCATCAGCAGCGTTTCCACGGCCGCCAGATCCATGACCGTCGCGGCGTCACTCTTGGCTTTCTTGGGCTCGGGATGGCACTCGAGGAACAATCCGTCCACGCCGGCGGCTACAGCCGCGCGGGCCAGCATGGGGGAATACTGGGGATTTCCGCCGCTGGTGTTTCCCATTCCGGCGGGCTGCTGTGTGCTGTGGGTGATGTCGAAGACGACGGGGCAGCCGAAGGCCTTCATCTGCGGGAGTGCGGTGAAGTCGTTGACGAGGCGGTTGTAGCCGAAGAAGGTGCCGCGTTCGGTGAGCAGGACCTGTGCGGCGCCGGCGGATTTGATTTTTTCGACGGCATTTTGCATCTCGGCGGGGGCCATGAACTGGCCCTTTTTCACGTTCACGATCCTTCCGGTTCGGCCGCAGGCGGCGAGAAGATCAGTCTGGCGGGCCAGGAACGCGGGGACCTGCAAAATATCGACGACGGTCGCGGCCTCGGCGACCTGGGCCACCTCGTGCACGTCGGTAAGGACGGGAAGGCCAAGCTCATCCTTTATTTTCTTGAGCACCACCAGCCCGTCTTCCAACCCGGGGCCACGAAAGCTGGTGACGCTGGAGCGGTTGGCCTTGTCGAAGCTGGCCTTGAATATGTATGTGAGGCCAAGGCGATCGCAGATGCCCTTTACGTGGCGGGCGATCGTCAGGCAAAGCTCCGCGGATTCGATCACACAGGGGCCGGCGATGACGAAGAGGGGGGTGCGGGTGAGGTCGAGCATAGGGTTCAGGGTTCGGGGTTCGGGGTTCAGTGAAAGGCAAGGGGATGCCTTCCTGAATCCTGAACGCGAAGCCGCGAACTCTATTGAGGCACGATAAAGGGCAACCGCAGTGGGAGCAAGTCGATGGTGAGGGGGGTGTGGCCGGCTGCCTCGCCGTCGACCTGCACGGGCACTTCGATGGGGGACTCGACGCGAATGTGCTTGCCCTTGGTGTAGACCACGCCCTCGCCGTGCAGGTGCTCACCGGCTGCGGCGCGCATGACATGCTGCACCAATTCCTGGCGCGAGCGGCAGGGGAGGACGCAGACGTCCAGCACGCCGTCCGTCGGGGACGCCAAGGGGAGAATTGGGAAGCCGGTTCCGTATTCGGCGACGTTGCCGATGAAGGCCATCCCCGGCTCGGCATTAAAGACGATCCGACCGTCGACAATTACGGTGATGGGCGGATAGGCGTAGGCTCCCACAGCGCTCAGCGCGGGGATGGCATAGCTTAGATAGGTAATCGGCCCCATCCGCCGCTTGTCGAGCTCGTGCACGACGTGGCCATCGAGGCCGACGCCCGCTACCAGCAAGAACAGCGTTCCGTTCGCCGATGCAGTGTCGAGCTTCACGACTCTCCCGTTGCGCAGCGCGGCTGATACCTGATCCTCGAGCCCCGAATCCGTCCAGCGGATGCCCAGATGCTTTCCCATTAGATTGGCGGTCCCCATCGGCACCATCAGCATGGGCGGCGGCGCGTGCGGGGCTTGCAGAATGCGCCCGGCGACCGCGCGCAGCGTGCCATCTCCGCCGATGACGATGGCGGCGTCGGCGTTTGCGGGAAGATCTTCGATGGGCACCCGGTCCGGGCGATCTATGAACAGGATCACGTCATGGCCGTCGGCGCTGAGCCGTTTCTCTAAACGCGCAGCCAGTTGCCTGGCTCGGCCGCGGCCGGAGATGGGGTTGGCGAACACGAGCAGGGTCGACATGCGTATCCTTCTCGTGAGGCCGTCGGAACGATCGCCGACGAAATAGCCAAGGCCTCAGGACGGGGGTGCGTGACACGATCGGCGGATTCAGGTGGCATGGGCTGCCAGCCCATGTTCGCGGACTTCGGCGAGCTCTCTTCGAGCCTGAGCCTCAGAGCCGAAGGCAGTCGAGCCGTACTCCGCGAAGTTCAATCCGTACTCGGATCGAATCGGCCAGAGCGCAGCGATCTTTTACACCATCGAATCGAAGATCGCTCCGCTCTTGCTTTCTTGGCCGGAGTACCGGCCAATGTTGCGGAATACCGCAACCACGGGCTGGTAGCCCGTACCACGAAATGCCGCCGATTCTGTCACGCACCCCAGGGCCGGGCGGCACCCCCGGCGGGTTGACATCCGGCGGCAACAGTATATCTATATGCTGTTCCCCGCGTAGGGGTCGCAATTCCCCTGCGCCCGTTTCATCAACATTACGTACAGGCAGCAAGACGCTATGAGTGAAATGACCGTCACGTCGATCAATGATCGCGCCGCCGAGGAATACTTC
>JBBRIN010000063.1:0-10366 GCA_038221115.1 Tepidisphaerales bacterium | reverse complement strand
CGCTATTTCCTCGCGGCGGTCGCCTACGCCCGCCGCCAGCGCATCTCCCCCGATCCCTGGTTCGGCGCTCCCCTCCGCTTCCTCGACCTCCCCCTGAAGCAAACCATCCGCGCGCCGCTCGTCGGCGGCAACCTGTCACTCTGGGCCGCCCTCTCCAACACCCCCCACGAATCCCCGCGCACGCCCGGCCGGATCATCTTTCTCGAAGACACCCACGAGGCGCCCTATCGCATCGACCGCATGTCGATCCACCTCGAACAAGTCGGCTGCTTCGACGGCGCCGCCGCCATCGTCCTCGGCGACTTCACCCACTGCCGCGACGACGTCTCAAAAGTGCTCGCCTCCCACGAATCCGACGCCCGCGTCCCCATCCGCCCCGCCGTCACGCTCGACCAGGTCATCCACGAAACCTTCGGCCGCATCAGCCGCCGGCTAAACATCCCCGTCGCCTACGGCCTACCCGCCGGCCACGGTCCGAACTACGCGCCCCTGCCTTTGGGAGCGCGCTACGAGTTGACCCCAACCGGCGAACTGCATCTGCTGGAATGGGATTGGCTGACAAGCAACGCTTAACCGAACGAGGAAACGATGAGTCGCACTCAAGCATTCGCGGCGCTGATTCTGATCACATGCCTCCTGCCCGCGGCATCTCGTGCAGCTGATCCGAAGAAGGTGACGCTGTCCGCCGGCGACGCCGATCACACAAACGCCGTCATCTCCTTCGATCTGCCGGGCGACATGAAGGCCCCACTCCAGCTTCACGGCGACGACGGCAGCATTCTTCCCACACAGGTGCATCGCGGGAAAGCATGGACCATCCTCCCGCAGTTGAAGGCCGGCGAGCAGCGGACTTACACCATCGAACCAGCCAGCCCCGGCGCGTTCGCCGCTCAGTTAGTCTCCATCGTCAAGGACGGCGGCGCCATGAACTTCACCTGTGCCAACAAGCCCATCCTGACCTACCAATCCGAAAAAACACCCCTCCCCAAGGGCTACGCCCCCGAACTTCAGCGCGGCGGCTACATCAGCCCCGTCATGACCCCCGCCGGCCGTTTGGTCACCGACGACTATCCCTCCAACCACAAGCACCACCACGGCATCTGTTTCCCCTGGACCAAGACCGAGTTCGAAGGCCGCCACCCCGATTTCTGGAACATGCAGGACAAGACCGGCCGCGTCGATCCGGCCGGCGTGGACGACAGCTTCAGCGGCCTGGTCTGCGCCGGACTGCGCGCCAAGCACCAGTTCATCGACATGACCGCAATGCCCGAGAAGCCCGCCCTCAACGAAACCTGGGACCTGATCGTCTATCGCCCCATGAACGTCGGCGAAAAGACCGTCTACATCTTCGACCTGACCTCAACCCAAAACGCCATCGACAGCCCCCTAACCCTCCCGAAATATCACTACGGCGGCCTCGCCGTGCGCGGCAATGGCGCCTGGAACGGCAAAGGCGACGCCGCCCATTTCCTCACCTCCGAGGGAAAGACCAGATCCAACGGCGACGAAGCCCCCTCGCGCTGGGTCCTGCTCAGCGGCAAAGTCGAAGGCGAAGACGCCGGCATCGCCATCCTCTCTCACCCGACCAATTTCCGTGCCCCCCAGCCCGTCCGCCTCCACCCCGACATGCCCTACCTCTCCTTCACCCCCTCCTACCTAGGCGACTGGAAAATCGAAAAAGGCACTCCCTACATCTCGCGCTACCGCTTCGTAGTAACCGACGGCGTCATGGACGCAAAAGACCTAGACCGCCTCTGGAACGACTACGCCAAACCCGTGAGTGTGACGTTGGAATGAAGAAGAGTAAACCACGGATGAACGCAGATGAACCCAGATAAGAATTAGCTCTTTCTTCTCCTGAATCAGCGTCCATCCGCGTTCATCTGTGGTTCCATCTCTTAGTCAGCGCGTTCGACGATCAAGCTCTTGAGCAGCGGCTTCTGAGCGCAGTGGATCGTATACGTTTCCGATTCCACCCCGATGACATGGCTATCGCGCTTCTCGGAGCCATTTTCCGTCCAGACGTACGTGATCTTCACCGGCGCGCCTCCGCCCTGCGGTTCCACATAGTCCGCGCTCACCCGCAGATCGAACAGAACGAGAGTGCCCTTCTGCTGCCCCGCCAGCCGCACCAGCGCGCTACGGCTTCCACTCGGCACATCCCCAAACACCAGATACTCACTGTTCCCCGCCGTCGGCCCCGCAAGCCGCCCGATCCCCTTCCACGTCTTCCCCCCATCAAACGAAGCCTGCACATCCCACCCGTCCTTAGCATCGCGGGCGCGGTAATGCGCCCCAACCCGCAGCCGCTTCAGATCCCCCGGGGTGCTGACCGGTAGCGTGATGTCACCCGTCCCTCCCGACAGATGAAGCGGCACCCCCTCCACCCCACGCATCTCCGCATGGAAGTCCGCAAGCAAAAGATTCTTCCCCGCGTATCTCGCGTTCGTACTCCCTTCCACGGTGATCGTCCCCAGCTGTTCCCCCTCCCCGGCCGGGATCGTGTTGTCCCCCTGCGCCAGCGCCGGCAGCGCCCGCTGCGAGTGTTGAATGTCATGAGACAGACGAAGCGATTCCAGCCCCGTCCCCGCCCCCTTCATCGTCAACCGCACGCGATAATCGTAGCGGCGATAAACCAGCGGCTTGAGATCAATCGCCTGATCCCCGCTCGCCGTAATCCTGGCAACCTCTTTCCAATCCAGCCCATTGTTGTCCGAGAACGCGACAATGATTTCACCTCTCGTCGGCACCACGGCCTTCGCGCTCAATTGCCCGCTCAGGTACACGTAGCTGCACGGCATCCTGATCTCAAGCACCCCCGACTTCGACCCATCCTGCACATGCGCCGCCGGCGCCTTCCCATCTTCCTTCTGCCCCGCCAGATTCTCCGCCCTCAGCGCCCCGCCACGGAACCCCCCATCCGCCAGCGGCACGTCATATTCCAGCGTCCCATTGCCGATCCGCCCCGGCGCCAGATCACCGTGCTTCGGCGAATAGCGCAGCTGATCCTCTCCCACAACCCCCTTCAAACTCCCCGCCTTCCCTCCCTCCAGCGCGTTGACGTGCAGCCCGATGTTCGACCAGTTCCGCGTCAACCGCTCACCCCGCCGCAGTTGCACGTTCACCTCATACCCCAGCGCCGTGCCGTATTCGTAAACAAAAGTCTTCTTCGGATCCCCATACTCCTGCATCGTCGAGTACCAACCATGCGTCGCCGCCGGCAGCCACCCGTTATGGTCATACGCCGGGCAGCTCGTCAGCAGTTCCGGCCCATTCTTCCACCCCCCGTCCCTCATAAACTTGCGCAGCTTCCCGTCATTCCCCTTCAATTCGGGGTGCGCCGCGAGCCATTGCGAGATCGACGCGATGATGTCCGATACCGCCGCCGGCGTCCCATCCGCCTTTGGGAAGTACGTGATCAACGACCCGTCCAGCATGTGCCATTTCCCGTCCCACTGCACCTCCGGCACGCTGTGCGCCGCCAACCCCCATCCCCGCGCCGGCAGCCCGGCATAGCGCGCCAGCGCCTGGACATTCGCCGAGGCACAGCAGCACTGCCCATATCCGTACACGTTAAAATCTTTGATCGGATCGTGCGGGTGCCCCTCGTTGTTGATGAACTCATTCGGCGGATTGTCCTGATGCCGATACCGCACTACCGCCTCCCACACCGCCATCGCCTTCTGCTGCTCCGTCATCCCCGGCTTGATAAACGATCGCTTCCACGCCTCAAGGCTCGTCACATCCTCCGTCTTGTCCGAAACCACCGTCACATGGCTCACCACGCCAACGCGCTCTTTGGACTCCACCGCGCCGCACCAACTGGCGAGCACCACCGCCACGCCGCAAGCCACCACCATCCCCAACACCCGTCCCACAGTACCTCGATCCGGCATCGCTTCTCCTCGTCGCTGAACGTGTAATCCGATCCGCCCGCCTTACAATACTGCCGCACGCATCGGTTGTGAGTTCCAACTCCATCGGAGATTGCACATGAGCGATTGGGTCCTGTCCGAGCAGACGCATCAATTCATCGCTTCAAAGAAATGGGACGCCGTCGTGCTCCCCTTCGGCGCTACCGAGCCTCACAACACCCACATGCCCTACGGCACCGACGTCTTCCAGGTCGAAGCCATCGGCCGCCGCATTTGTGAACGCGCTTACCAGCGCGGCGCTAACGTCCTGCTCTTGCCCGCGATGCCCTTCGGCGTAAACACCAACCACCTGAAAGTCCCCGGCGCCCTCGCCCTCAGCGTCACACCCACCACACTTCTCAAGCTCATCTCCGATCTCGTCGAAGCCCTCGGCCGCCAGGGCGTCCGCAAGATGATGCTCCTCAACGGCCACGGCGGCAACGAACTCAAACCCCTCGCGCGCGAACTGTTCCACCGCACCGACATGTTCCTCTGCGTCTGCGACTGGTTTCGCGTCTGCAACGATCAGTACCCCTCCCTCTTCACCGCCCCCGGCGAGCACGCCGACGAGATCGAGACCAGCCTCGGCCTCGCCCTCTTCCCCCAATTCATGAAGCCCGCCGTCCCCGGCAGCGGCAAGCCCCACCCCATCCGCTTCGACGCCATTCGCAAAGGCTGGGTCAACATCACCCGCCCCTGGCACCTCCTCACCGATGACACCGGCGTCGGCGATCCCGCCCCCGGCACCGCCGAAAAAGGCCGCAAACTCCTCGATCTCCTCACCGAACGCCTCGGCGATTTCATGTACGACCTCGCCAAGTCCCCCATGGACGAAAAATTCCCATTCTGACCAAACGCGCCGTCATCCTCTTGTCCCCTCTTGTCCCCTCTCCCGGTACGCCGGGGGAGGGATAGGGTGGGGGTTCTCATCGCCCGCGCCATTTCAGCTACGCTCCCCCCCTCGCTTTGACGAACCCCACCCCCGCCCTTAATCTCCGCGCATGCGAATCGCCCGCTTCCTCTCCAACAACAACGTCTACACCGGCCAGCTCCTCGACGACAAAACCGCCCTCCGCCTCGATGGCGATCTCTTCGGCCCACATCGCATCACCGACGAGAAACTCCCCATCCACAAACTCCTCGCCCCCGTCCTGCCCACCGACATCCTCTGCATCGGCCTCAACTATCGCGAGCACGCCGCCGAGAGCGGATCCACCATCCCCAAAAATCCGATGCTTTTCATCAAGGCCTCCAACACCCTCAACAATCCCTTCGACGCCATCCCCCTCCCCAAGCGCAGCAACGAGGTCGATTACGAGTGCGAGCTCGCCATCGTCATCGGCAAAACCGCCAGAGCCGTCTCGCGCGAGCGCGCCATGGACTACGTCTTCGGCTTCACCTGCGCCAACGATGTCAGCGCCCGCGACTGGCAGCGCGACAAAGACCTGGGCGGCGGCCAATTCTGCCGCGGCAAAAGCTTCGACGGCTTCTGCCCCCTCGGCCCCTGGATCGTCACCAAAGACCAAATCCCCAACCCCAACGCCCTTCGCATCAAGACCATCCTCAACGGGCAGGTCATGCAGGACCACAGCACCTCCGACATGATCTTCGACGTCCCCACCGTCATCGAAAGCCTCAGCAGCACCATGACCCTCCGCCCCGGCTCGGTCATCCTCACCGGCACTCCGCAAGGCGTCGGCTTCGCCCGCAAACCCCCCGTCTGGATGAAGGACGGCGATCGCGTCGTCATCGAAATCGAAAACATCGGCCGCCTCGAAAACTCCGTCTCCCGCGCCCAATAGGAGCACACCCCATGAAATGCACCCCACCCTCCCCGCCCCATCGTTTAGCCGCGTGTAAATTAAAAGGGGCTAGAAAATTCAAAGGGGATAAGTACATTTTTCTTGACCGTCCCGCGTCCATTCCGTACGCTCTCCCCCATGCCCCGATCCGCTCGCATCGCCCCTGGCGGCATGGTCTTCCATGTGCTCAACCGCGCCAACGCGCGCGGCAAACTCTTCGACGACGCCGGCGACTACGCCGCCTTCGAGAAATGCCTCGCCCAGACTCTGGCGATCGTTCCCGTCGAATTATTCAGCTACTGCCTCATGCCCAATCACTGGCACCTGGTGCTCCGTCCGCGAGCCAGCGGCGACCTCGCCACATTCATGCAGCGGCTCACCGTCACGCACGTCCGCCGCTGGCACGAACATCGCCATTCCTCCGGCCGCGGCCATCTGTATCAGGGCACCTATAAGAGCTTCCCCGTCCAGGCTGACGGGCGCGGCGAGCATCACTTTCTCACCCTCTGCCGTTACGTCGAACGCAACGCCCTGCGTGCCCGCCTCGTTGAGCGGGCGCAGGACTGGCGATGGAGCAGCCTGCGATGCCGCTTTGATCCGCCCGCCCCGACCGCCGAGCTGCCTCTGCCGCCCCTATCTTCCTGGCCGGTGCCCATCCCAACTGATTGGCTGACTCGCGTGAATCGCCCTCAGCGGGCCTCCGAAGTGAATGCCATGCAGCAGTGCCTGAAGCGCGGCCAACCCCTCGGCGAACCCGCATGGCAGCAGCGAACCGCCGCACGCCTGGGATTGAAACACACGTTCCGCCCGCGCGGCAGGCCACAAAAAGCTAAATCGGATAGCCGCAAATAATGTACTTCTCCCCTTTGAATTTCCCGCAAATAATGTACTTCTCCCCTTTGAATTTCCCCCCTTTGAATTTCCCGAGATCGTGACTGCGCATGGCGGGGCCATTGACGTAAAATCCTCCACGGACGCCGGGACGGTCGTCACGGTTCGCCTCCCGCGCCACGGTTCGAGCGCTTAGGTTTGCTTGCGCCAGTGCCGATGGTGAGCTCGTTGTCCACTAAACCTGCCTTGGCTTTGTGCCGTCGATTCTGTCCGTTACGGCGGGGTGTGCATTGCCGTATAATACAATTCCCTCCGACGGTTCCCAGCTCTTCAAAGCAATGGGTCGGGCAGGACGCAGATGAAAACCGCTCGCGCCTTCGCGAGCAGAGTTGTGGCATTGCCGCGAGCCGAGTAGCCCAAGAAGGCTGAGTTTTTACGCGTTGCCCGTTGAAAGGCCCAATGACACGAGAACCGCTGGTTGAGGATATTCAGGACTATGCCTTAAACATCGTGGACACGGTGCGCGAGCCGCTGTTGATCCTCGATACCACGCTGCGCGTCCGGTCCGCCAACCGCGCCTTCTATCAGACTTTTCAGGTGTCGCCCGAAGAGACCGTGGACCGACTGATCTATGAACTGGGCAACGGCCAGTGGGACATCCCCGACCTGCGCACCCTGCTGGAAGATATTGTGCCCAAGAGTTCGGTCTTCAACGACTTTGAGCTTGAACACACCTTTCCGGTGATCGGGCGGAGGGTGATGCTGCTCAACGCGCGCAAGCTTCAGGCGGGTCAGCACGGGGAACTGCTGGTGCTGGCGAAGGAAGACGTCACCGCGCGCAAGCGCGCGGAAGAAGAACTGCTCAAAGCCGGAGCGTTGCAGAACGCGATTTTCAATAGCGCCAACTTCTCAAGCATCGCGACCGACGAAAAGGGCGTCATCCAAATCTTCAATGTCGGCGCCGAGCGCATGCTGGGCTATACGGCCGCTGAAGTGATGAACAAGATCACCCCGGCCGACATTTCCGATCCGCAGGAGGTGATCGCGCGTGCTGCCGCGTTGAGCCTGGAACTCGCCACCCCGATCACGCCGGGCTTCGAGGCGCTGGTCTTCAAGGCGGCGCGGGGGATCGAGGACATCTACGAGCTGACCTACATCCGGAAGGATGGCAGCCGTTTCCCGGCAGTCGTCTCGGTCACGGCGCTGCGCGATGATCAAAACGCCATCATCGGCTATCTGTTGATCGGCACAGACAATACCGCGCGAAAGCAGGCGGAAGAGGCGTTGCTCAAGGCCGGCGCCTTGCAGAGCGCGATTTTTAACAGCGCCAACTTCTCCAGCATCGCCACCGACGAAAAGGGCGTCATTCAGATCTTCAACGTCGGCGCCGAGCGGATGCTTGGCTATACCGGCGCCGAAGTGATGAACAAGATCACCCCGGCAGATATTTCCGATCCGCAGGAGGTGGTCGCGCGCGCTAAAGCTTTGAGCGTCGAGATCGGAACAACCATTACGCCTGGGTTTGAGGCGCTGGTGTTCAAGGCCTCTCGCGGCATCGAAGACATTTATGAACTGACCTACATCCGCAAGGATGGCAGCCGCTTCCCGGCCATCGTGTCGGTTACGGCACTGCGCGATGCTCAAGGCGGGATCATCGGTTATCTGCTGATCGGCACCGACAACACCGCGCGTAAGCAGGTGGAAGCCGAGCGACTGCTGCTCGATCAGGCCGTGCGCGATCAACAGTTCTATACGCGCTCGCTGATTGAATCGAACATTGATGCGCTGATCACCACGGACCCTCGCGGCATTATCACCGACGTGAACAAGCAGATGGAGGCGCTCACCGGATGCACGCGCGATGAATTGATCGGCGCACCGTTCAAGGACTACTTCACCGACCCGGAGAGGGCCGAGGCAGGGATCAAGCTGGTGCTCGGCGAAGGCAAAGTCACCGACTACGAACTCACTGCGCGCAACCGGGACGGTAAAGAAACCGTGGTCTCCTACAATGCATCCACGTTCCACGACCGCGACCGCAAACTGCGGGGCGTATTTGCCGCCGCTCGCGATGTCACCGAACGAAAACGTTATGAGCAGTCATTGCAGCAAGCCAACCGCGCCAAGAGCGTCTTCCTGGCCAACATGTCCCACGAAATCCGCACGCCGATGAACGCGATCCTCGGGTTCTCCCAGCTCATGCTTCGCGACCAGGACCTCACCCCGCAACAATGCAAGTACCTGGGAACCATCAATCGCAGCGGCGAACATCTACTCGCCCTGATCAACGACATTCTGGAGATGTCCAAGATCGAGGCGGGCCGCACCACCTTGAATCCCTCCACGTTTGACCTGCCGGCGCTGCTCGACGATTTGGAGATGATGTTCCGCGTGCGTACGAACGAGAAGAAATTGTCCTTTTCCGTGGAACTGATCGGTGACGACGTTCCGCTATACATCGTAGCCGACATCAACAAGCTGCGTCAGGTTTTGATCAACGTGCTGGGCAACGCCGTGAAATTCACCGAACAGGGCGGCGTCGGTGTGCGCGTGCTCGCCGATCGCAAGGGCGGCGCCGGCGCTAAGGGGCCTTCACTGCGCGTCGAGATTGAGGACACCGGGCCGGGGATTTCGCAGGACGAGCAGGACAGGTTGTTCCGGCATTTCGAGCAGACCAAGAGCGGGCAACAGACCGGAACTGGCACGGGGCTGGGACTGGCCATCAGCCGGGAGTTTGTTCGACTGATGGGAGGTGACATCACGCTCAGTAGCCAGGTCGGCAAAGGCAGCATCTTCGTCATTGACCTGCCATTGAAAGAGGGTGAGGCCCAGGCGGTTCAAGCGAAGGAAAAACCGCGGCATGTCCTGCGCCTCCAACCTGGGCAGCCTGCGTGCCGCGTGCTCATTGCCGACGACATCGAGGATAACCGCCAACTGCTCGCCCAGCTCTTAACCCCCGTCGGATTCGAAGTCCGGCTGGCCACCAACGGCGCGGAAGCCGTCCATGAGTTTGAGCAGTGGTGCCCCAACTTGGTCCTGATGGATTTCCGCATGCCGGTGATGGATGGCCACGAGGCGATCCGCCGCATCCGCGCCATGCCCGGCGGCAAGGAACCCAAGATTATCGCCGTGACCGCCAGCGCCATGGACGACAACCGCCAGGAGCTGATGGAAATCGGCGCCGACGATTTCATCGGCAAGCCGTTCCGGGAAGCCGAGCTGTTCCACAAGATTCATGCCCACGTGGGCGTGGAATACGAATACGCCGACGACTCAGCAGCCGCGCCCGCGGCGGAAGCTGCCGAGCTCACCCCCGAGTCGCTCGCGGGCTTGCCCCCGCAGCTTATCGATTCGATGCGCGAAGCCGTCGTCACGGCGGACCTTGATCAGTTGCTCGCTAGGATTCAGGACGTCGAAGCCCGCGATCCGCGCGTCGCTCAGGGACTGCGCCGCCTGGCCGAAGGCTTCCAATATCAGAAGCTGCTCGATCTCTTCAGCGCTGGAGACGCGATTGAACCCGTTAACGCTTGACAGTGGTGCGGCGCAGCCCGCGAGCATCCTGATCGTGGACGACACGCCGGCCAATCTTCAGGTGCTGGCCGGCATGCTCAAGGACCGCGGGTACAAAGTCCGCCCCGTTCCCAGCGGCAAGCTGGCGCTGGCGGCGGCAAGACGCGATCCCCCAGACTTGATCCTTCTGGACATCAATATGCCGGAAATGAACGGCTACGAGGTGTGCGAGCACGTCAAGGCCGATGAGTTGCTTAAGGGCATTCCCATCATCTTCATCAGCGCGCTCACCGAGCAATTGGATAAGGT
>JBBRIN010000062.1:0-10458 GCA_038221115.1 Tepidisphaerales bacterium | reverse complement strand
CGTCGGCCGCCAGATGCAGGTCGTCGTTCACATGCTTCTGCCCATCGGCGAGGCGTGGACGGAAGACAAGAAGCAGCTCGCCCAGACCTACGTGAACACCGCCATCTCGTCGATGATCTCGCTTCACCTTTTAGCCGAGGCGGAAAAGCAGAGCATGACCGATGCGCTCACGGGCTTGTTCAACCGCCGCTCGATGGAAAACCTGCTCCAGCGCGAGGTCGCCCTTTCTGAGCGCCACACTCATCCGTTGTCCGTTGTGATGATCGACCTGGACAAGTTCAAAACCGTGAATGATGTCTACGGCCACGCCGCCGGCGACCACCTGCTTAAAAGCTTCGCCGACTGCGTGCGCATGACCCTCCGGAAAACCGATCTGGCCTTCCGCTATGGAGGCGATGAGTTCGTGATCGCCCTCCCCCAGACGCCGATTGAACAGGCGGAACAGGTCGTCAATAAGCTGCGGCAAGCCTTCGCCGCCGTCGATTTCTCTCACGCCATCGCCAAGCTCGACCATCAGCCCACCCTCAGCATTGGCGTGGCGGAGCGAATCCCCGCGGCTGGTATCGCGACGCTGGACCACCTGCTGACCGCCGCCGATCACGCGCTGTACGAGGCGAAGTCCGCCAATCGCAATTGCGTGAAGCTATACGTGCCGCCGAAGGCGGCTTGACGGCTCAGCGCATCATCATCCGCGCCGCAAATCGCGCCCAATCCACCGTGTCCACCGCGGCCGCAATCTCAACCGGCACGCTAGCTCGCTTCACAGGCTCCTCGGGAACAATGCAAAGCACGGGCACGCCTCCCCATTTCTCGATCGCCTGCGGATTCGTTTCCTCGGCCATTCCGGCATTCTCCGCGGGGTAGCGGTTGACGACCACGCCCGCCACCTCCACCCCTGCCGATCGAAGCGCCCCCACTGTCAAAAGCGTGTGGTTGATCGTCCCGAGCCCGGCGCGCGCGACGATGATCGTTGGCAGGCGGAGCCAATGGGCAACGTGCAGCACCGTCACCTGTTCATCCAGCGGCACGGCGATGCCACCGACCCCTTCAACGATGATGACGTTGCTGCCGACGCACATTTGCTGAAGCGCCTTGTCGATCACCGGCCAATCGACGGGATTGCCTTCTCGTTCCGCTGCGACGGCGGGGGCAAGCGGTTCGGCATAGCGCATCGGGCAAATCTGATCCAACGGATGACGAGCATCCGCCGCGGACGCAAGAAACTCCGCGTCCTCGCTGACGAGTCCCTCGCGGCGATGCTGGCAACCGGTCGCAATGGGCTTTGCTACCGCCACGGCAGCGCCGCGCCGCGCAAACCACTGGGCGATGGCGCCGGCGATGACGGTTTTGCCGACACCAGTGTCGGTGCCCGTGATGAACAGGCCGGGGATGGGAATGGGGGAAAGCACGGAATCTTCCATCGCCTTATGAGGCGCGTCCATAACCACGCAAATGGTTGAAATTTATGACGTCTCCTCCGGCGATGGCGACAAAGTTGCTCAATGCCCAGTCGTCGGTCAGCAGAAGATACCTGGATGCGAGAGCCGCAAGATACGCATCCGACAGCCCTAGCTTTGGAAAGATCTCATGCTCGACGATTTCCACGCCGAGCATGTGATGTTCGGATAGGCGGTGGATGGTTTGGATGAAGTGCTGCGCGTAATCTTCGATTAACCGGGCTGGAAGTGACCAGGAAAGGTTCGATACCTCCGCAAGTACGTGCGCGGTGGTGTGAATCGCGCCAAAATTCACAAGTAGATCGACAAGCGTTTCGAAGTCCTGCTCGTCGAAAGTCTGCGTTCTTTTGAATTTTGAGATTAACGCCCGATCATAGGTGCCAATGAACAGGAGTAACAGGATATTGGAGTCCACCAAAATGCCGTGTCGGCCATAACGAGCGACGAGTCCTGAGAGCCATTCGCTTTCTTCGGACTTGATCATACCGCCCGGATGTGCATGGAAAGGACTTCCCCGGATTGCGCATCAATTTTGACGCTTTTGAACTCTCGTCGCCCGCGTGGGTCTTTTCGAAAGGGTACGTTCGGCGCGAATTCCAGAGGCGAGCGATAACGCCAATCAAAGCTAATCGTCACATGCCAGTAACGTTCATCCTCGGATCGGTCCACCTCTTCGAGGCGGACGTTGAGGATCTCGTCTGGATCGAAGAGGCTGGCGACGTAGTCCATCGCAGTCTTAACGGCAGTCTTCACGTCGATCATAGCGTCCACATTATAGCGAATGATCGAGCGCGCCTAGCGAGTTGCAGCCCAGTCCATCTACGATCGTGGGGATAGCCGGGCTGCTTCAAGGAGCGCGCTGTCAACGATCAATCCTAGGTCAGGCGGCTCCATCGCCAGCATCGGCATCATGACGATTACATCGCCGAGCGGGCGAAGAATGACCCCATGACGACGAATCCTATCGCAAACTTTGGTCCCGATGCGGCGGCGCGGATCGAACGGTTCTCGCCCCGCCTTATTCTCCACCAACTCGATTCCGACCATGAATCCCAACTGGCGGATGTCGCCCACATGATTCAAGGCGCGAAGTGGCTCGAGCATCGTCGCCAATTCTGCGGATCTGCGAACGACCGTGTTCACAAGATCGTGCCGCTCAAACAAATCCAACGACGCGATCGCCGCCGCGCATGCCAGCGGATTGCCGGTGTAAGTGTGGCCGTGATAGAACGTCTTGCCCTCAGATGGCGCGCCGAGAAAGGCATCGAAAATCGAGGTTGTGGCAAAAGTGGCGGCGAGCGGAAGGTAGCCACCGGTGATTCCTTTGCCGACGCACATCAGATCCGGTTCCACCGATTCATGCTCGCAAGCAAACATCTTTCCCGTGCGACCGAAGCCGACGGCTACCTCATCGCAAATCAGCAGGACGTCGTATTCATTGGCGAGTCGGCAAACCTCTCGCAGAAAACCGGAAGGATGAACGATCATCCCCGCAGCGCCCTGCACCATGGGCTCGATGCAGATCGCGGCGATCCGGGTGGAGTGCTGACGGAGCATGTCTTCAAGCCGCGCCAGGCAAAGTTGCTTGACGGCCTCCGGGTCGTCGGGAGTTTCGCTGCGGTAGACGAACGGCGTCGGCGCAAAATGCACCTTGAACAGCATCGGGAAGTATGCCTTGTGAAACGCGGTTGTCCGCCCAACCGACATGGCGCCGAAGGTGTCGCCGTGGTATGCCTCGGTGAAGCCGACGAACTCGCATTTTTCCGGCCGTCCCTGGTTGAACCAATATTGCGCCGCCAATTTGAATGCGATCTCCGTCGCGGTGGCGCCCGAGTCGCTATAGAAAACCTTTTTAAGCGATGGGGGGACGAGTTTCATCAGCCGGTCGGCCAGCAGGATGGCAGGCTCGTTGGCAAGGCCCAACATCGTCGTGTGCGCGACCTTGTCGAGTTGCGCGCGGATGGCCGCATCGATCTCCGGCACCCGATGGCCGTGGACATTGCACCAGAGGCTTGAAACGCCATCGAGGTAGCGGTTTCCATCGCTGTCGATGAGATACATGCCGTCGGCGGCGGTGATGACCAGCGGGTCGGACTCGAGCCAGAGCTTCATCGGCGTGAAGGGGTGCCAGATGTGCTCCTTGTCCATCGCGCGGAGTTGATCGGTGCTGTGAGCCATAGACGTTTAGACGGCGGACAGACGATCTCCGACGCGCAGCCTCATTACCCTGGCTGCCGAGCCGTTTCGAACGGCAATCTCAAGCAGGCCGCTGCTGCCGATCAGCGCCAGAGGTTTGCCCAATGAAACGTCAGCGTAGGTGCGATTCAGCGGAACCCGGCGGCGGCGAATCAGGATTGTGTGGACGGGGCCGCCGGCAAGCAACTCGCCAGGCACGTTGGTCGTAGCATTTCCAAAATGATCGATATGGATGACCCGGCCGTCCTGCAATCGCCTCGCGAGCGCAAGCTCGATCAGCACCGGCTCGATCGCATTCCCCACGAAGCGCCGCCAAGGACGCCCGGCGGCGATGCGGCCTATAATCGGCGCCATGATATCGCGCCCGTGAAATGTGTGGCTGGACTCACTTGGCCGCCAGGTGAGTTCATAAGCGACCGGCTTGGCGTGTCGAAGCCAGGCCCATGTGACGAGGCCATTATCCGGCGCGATGATGAATTGCCCGTTTACCCTTGCCAGGAGCAATCGCCGATCGAAGCCGACGCCAGGATCAACGACCGCAAGATGCACGCTACCCTTGGGGAAAGAGCGCACCACCCGGTCCAACGCCACCGCGCCAGCCTGGATATCCTGTGGCGGCAAGTGATGCGTGACGTCGATGACCGGCGATCGAGGAGCCAGGTTGAACAGAACAGCCTTCATCTCCGCCACGTATGAATCCACGTACCCGAAGTCCGTGGTGAGGGTGATCAGAGGCGGACGACGCCGAGCCATGGCGCGAGGATAGAGCGGCCGCTCCCGCTGTCAACGCAACCAGGAGTCGACTAAGATTCGCACACACATGAACGACCTCAAAGACATGACGCCGCTCGACCAGATGATCCGCCAGCAGATCGTCGAGCGAGGTATCACGGATGAACGAGTCATCGAGACGATGCGCGCCGTGCCGCGCGAGCTGTTCTTCCCGGCCGAATCGCGCAACGCCGCGTTCCGCGATCAGGCTTCGCCCATTGGGCACGGGCAGACGATCAGCCAGCCGTACATGGTGGCGCTGATGACCCAGCAACTGGAGGTGCGCCCAGAGCACCGCGTCTTGGAGATCGGCACCGGCAGCGGCTACCAGACGGCCATCCTTGCCAGGCTGGCCGGGCAGGTATACAGCATCGAGCGCGTCAAGCCCCTTCTGGACGAGGCGTGGGAGCGGTTAATGGACCTTGGAGCACGCAATGTTCACTTCAGAAACGGCGACGGCACGCTCGGCTGGCCCGATGCGGCGCCCTTCGACCGAATCTTAATCACCGCCGGCGCACCCCAGTTGCCCGAAGCGCTGCTCCGTGGCCAACTAAAGAATGGCGGGATCGCGGTGCTTCCCATCGGCCCCGAAGACGCGCAGATGCTCGTGCGCGTGGAGCGACGCGGAGACGTGCTAGCGTCTCACGAAGTGTGCGCGTGCCGCTTCGTGAAGCTGATCGGCCGCGAGGGGTGGGTTGAAGAAAAGTAGCCAGTCGATGGTTGCAATAAAAAGCCCCGGAGCGACGAAAGGCATTTCCTTTCGTTCCTTCGGGGCTTGTGATTTGGCGGCGTCGGTTTTTCCGTGACGATGGCATACGCTACACTGTCCCGATCGCTCAGGGGCTGAGAATCAATGGGCAAAAGCACCACAGAGCCAGCAGCCTTTACTTCGCCGATCGAATCGTTGAATGGAATCGGCGCCGTGCGCGCCAAACACTTTCGGGCGCTTGGCGTAAACACGCTCGCGGATTTACTCGAGTATTTTCCCCGCTCCTATCAATTCGAATCCGCCGAGAAAACCATCGCCGAATTGCTGACCGATCAGATCCAAACCGCGCGGGGGGAAGTCGTCGCCGTCGATTACATCGGCGCGCGGCCGAAGGCACGGTTTGAGGCAACCTTGGACGATGGCACCGACAAGCTGGCCCTCGTCTGGTTCAACGGGTCATACCTGCGGGGAAGAATCCGGCCGGGGATGTATTTGCGGGTGCAGGGGGCGGTCAAGATTTTTCGCAATCTTCCGCAGATGGCCCAGCCGAAGTATCAGGTGATCGACCCCGGGGCCGAGCGCATCGACGCATCGAGATTTCGCCCCATTTATCCCGCATCCGCAAAGCTTTCCACAGAAGCGATCCAACGCATCATCGATGACAATCTTGAATCCGCGCTACCATCGATCGAGGAATGGTTCTCATCTGAATTGCTCGATCGCCACGGGCTGATCCTGCGCCGCGAGGCGTATCAACGCATCCACCAGCCGCGCGACGAGCGTGAGGCCAGGCAAGGCCGCCGGCGCATCGTCTATGACGAGTTAATGTTGATGCAGTTGGGCCTTGGAATCAGCAAGCGACTGCGGGACGGCCGTTTGACCGCCGCGGTCATGCGGGTCGACAAGCTGCTGGACGAGCGCATCCGCCGCCGCTTTCCATTCGAGCTGACGGAGGCCCAGCGGCACGCCGTCTGGGAGATCCTGAAGGACCTGCGTGCCCCGCTCCCGATGAACCGCCTGCTGCAGGGCGACGTGGGCAGCGGCAAGACGGTGGTCGCGCTATACGCCATGCTTGTCGCCGTGGCGAACAAGCTACAGGCCGCGCTGCTGGCGCCCACCGAAGTGCTCGCGGAACAGCATTTTTTGACCATCTCAAACATGTTGCGCGACAGCGGCGTCAAGATCGGCCTCTACACCAGCCGCACCAAGCGCGAAAGCCGCGGTGCAGCCCTCACGGACCTGGCCGAAGGTCGCGTCCACCTGGCGATCGGCACCCAGGCACTCATTCAGCAGGATGTTGAATTTGCCAACCTCGGCCTGATCGTGGTCGACGAGCAGCACAAGCTCGGCGTCAAGCAGCGCGCGGTGCTGAAGGGCAAGGGACTCTCGCCGCACTACCTGGTGATGACCGCCACCCCCATCCCGCGCACGCTCGCCCTATCATACTTCGCCGATTTCGACATGAGCACGATCGAGCACCTGCCGCCCGGCCGTCAGCCAATCAAGACCACCTGGCTCCGCTCGCACCAATCGCTTGGCGCATACGATTTCATTCGCGAACAGGTCGGACGCGGCCGCCAGGCGTACATCGTGCTGCCACAGATCGATGACGATGGCACGGCAGAAAGCAAATCCGTTCGCAGCGAGTTTGATCGACTGTCAAAAGGCCCCTTAAGCGGGCTGCGGCTTGCAATCCTCCATGGGCAGATGAGCACTGAAGAAAAGCAGGCGACCATGCTCGGCTTTCGCGATCGCCAGACCGACGTCCTCGTCGCCACCACCGTGATCGAAGTCGGCATCGACGTTCCCAACGCCACCGTGATTCTGATCGACAACGCCGATCGCTTCGGCCTGTCGCAGCTCCACCAGCTTCGCGGCCGCGTGGGGCGGGGCGCAGATCCGTCTTACTGTCTGCTCATCTCCGATCCCCCCACCGAGGTCGCCGAGCAGCGATTGCGCGCCATAACGCGCACCACCGACGGCTTTGAGATCGCCGAGATGGACCTGCAATTGCGCGGCCCGGGTGAATTCTTCGGCACCCGTCAGCACGGGCTCCCCGAGTTCAAGATGGCGGATGTCACGCAGGAACTGGAGATGTTGCATCAGGCCCGCGAAGATGCGCTCGCGCTGCTCGCCGCCGACCCAAGGCTCAACGCGCCCGCGCACCGGGGGCTGCGCAACGCGCTGATTCAAAAATTCGGCGAGACGCTGCCGCTCGCCTCGGTGGGATGAGTCCTGCGACCCTCCGCTATTTCGTTCCCTCAATGAAAAAGCTTTCGGCCTCCCTCGTATCAAGCGATACAATTTCCGGAAAATCTGTTGCCGTCTGCTGGAATGCCGTCCGCCGGATCTGCCTGAATCCCGCCCTGCGAAACAGCTCTTCGGCGAACGGATAAGTAAATGGCGTTTGCGACAGGTTGTACCAGAGCATGTGCGAAATGAAATTGCCGTCGATCGTGTCCCAATCGTAGATCAGAAAAAACTCGCGATTTCCCGCCTGATATTCGGCGATCAGCCGATCGAGGTCGGGAAGGCCCATGCGAATGGTTCCACCGGGTTTCAGAACGCGGCGCAGCTGGCGCAGCGCCGGCACCTGTTCGTAAATCTTCAGGTCGTTCAGCCCGTGGTGGCTGACGATGTAGTCGATGCTGTCGTCGGCTAGCGCCAGGCCGCTTCGAATATCGCACGGAAGATCGATCCCCTTTCCGGGGACGACATCAGAATTGATCCATCCGGGCGTCGCGGCATATCCGCAAGCCCAATGGAGTCGGCGAACCTTGCAAGGCATGGATACCCTCCCGGCGGGTACTGCAGATTGATACTCATCTTCCCGGTTGTGTGTGGACCCAGTTCTCAAGAAAACTTCGTATGGTGGGTTCGCCGTGCGGGCTGAATGCGTCGGCAAGCCTACTGTCGGCGTCAAGCCGCAGTCCACTGTCCGCCGACCTCTCGAACCACGACACGATCCACGTCGGCGCCGGCGACTGTGAGCATTCTCTCCATCGGCTCGCCCATCGGCTCGTGGCTCAGGCGAAATGTGCTGTGATGGATCGGCAGCAGGTAATCGGCGTTCATATGGTTGGCCATGTCCCAGGCCTGCTCCGGCGTTGCGTGGGCGGCGAGGTACGGGTCGTATCCGCCGATCCCGAGGATGGCCAGGTCCACGCCGCCCAGGTCCTTAAAATCGTCGTGGTAAGCTGTGTCGCCGCCGTATAGCACGCGGCGCCCCGCCGCCTCCAGCAGATATGCATTGAATCCCCGGTGATGATCGAGAAATGTGCGCGCGCCCCAATGCTGCACCTTGCGCGCCGTGACCCGTACTCCCCGCCCAACATCCAGCGATTCGCCCCACTGCAACTCGGCAGCGCGGCGAAAGCCCAGGTCGCGGATCAGGTCCATCGTACGATGCGCGGTAATAACCCGCGTCTCTTTCGGAAGCCGGCAAAGGGTCGGGCGGTCCAAATGATCGTAGTGCGCGTGCGAGATCAGGATCAGGTCAATCGGCGGCAGTTCGCGAAGATGCAGCGACGGCTGGACGATGCGATGCGGCCCGCCCGTGATGAGGCCCAGCCCGACACCGATCCGATTGCCCAGCACGGGGTCGGTCAGGATCGTCATCCCGCCGATGCGGATGAGCACCGTCGCATGTCCGATCCAGGCCGCGCCAAGCTCCTGCTGTTCCCACCCCGACAAATCGATGCGCCGCGGTCGCGGGCGAGCCAATCGGCAAACTTCAAAACGGACGCAGAATGCTTCAATCGGTCGGTAATTCTTCGCCAGCTCAATTCGTCTCGCTTCCTTCATTGGCCCGTGCGTGCCCGCGAATTGTACGTCGGCAGAGGGATGGCGTTCGGTTTTGCCGGTCGCGCTTACCTGCGCCGCATAAGTTATCCGTCTTCACGCGCCTTATGGGACGCAAGCCGTTAACAGAACACAATTCTTTTGTAGGGCAAAGGTTTACATCGTACCTTTCAACATGTGCCGGTTGCGGCGGAGGGCGCAGGGTTCAATGTGTAGGAGCGCCTCTTCCGCGGATCGGCACGATGAACGCGCGTGGGTAGAAGGGAACGAGTCATGAGCCGGATGCGTATTGGGCAATTGTTGGAGCAGATGGGAAAACTATCGGGACACGACATTGATGAGATCCTTCAGGAGCAGTCGACCTGCGGGGCGAGCAAGACCTTCGGGCAGATCGCCCTGACGTGGGGGCTCTGCCAGCCGGAGCATATCTGGCGCGCGTGGGCGAATCAGCTGAGCGATGGGTTCGATCGCGTCGACCTGAACACGATCGGCATCGACGCACAGGCCATATCGCATTTGTCGCGCGAGATGGCGCTGCGATTCTGTGCCATGCCGATTCGTTTGTCGGACGATGAGGTGGTGATCGCGGTAAGCGACCCGGCGCACATCGCGGTGTTTGAAGAACTCGGCCACACGCTCAACGCGCACCCGCGCTTCGTGCTTGCGGACGCGAATCAAATCCGCGAGATGATTCAACGCTATTATCCCGCGACGGAAGCCATTTCCGCGTAGGCGCCAATATGCACGAAGGGTCCGCTTCTGCGGACGGAAGCGCTCCCGGATCGGGAAAACTTTCGTCCGCGCAAGCGGGCCCTTCGCGTTTCAGGCCAGGATCCCCTTCACCACTTCCGCCTTCCCCTCAACGCCGATGAGCCGCTGCTGCAGCCCCTGATACGGGTAGATCAATTTCCACGCGTCCAGCCCCAGGCAGTGGAGCATCGTGGCCTGAAGGTCGCGGACGTGCATCTTGTCCCGCGTGATGTAGTAGCCGATGTCGTCGGTCTCGCCGTAGGTGGTGCCGGGCTTGATGCCCCCGCCGGCCATCCACATCGAGTACGCGTAGGGATGATGATCCCGGCCAATCCACTTCGCATTACCGTTCTGCTGCATCGGTGTGCGGCCAAACTCGCCACCCCAGACGACCAGCGTCGAATCGAGCATTCCCCGCTGCTTGAGGTCCTTGATCAATCCCGCCACCGCGCGGTCGATCTGCTTGCATTTGATTGGCAGGTGATGGTCGATGTCCTCGCCCGGCGACACGCCGTGGTGATCCCAACCCCAATCGTAAAGCTGAACGAAGCGCACGCCCTTCTCCACAAGGCGCCGCGCGAGCAGGCAGTTGTTGGCAAAGGCGGCATCGTTGCCCTGGCTGATCGGCCGCGGGTCGTCGGCCCCATCCAAATTTGAAACGTGCCCTGGCCGCGCCCCATAAAGATCCAGCACGTGCCGCGGCTCTTTGCTGATATCCATCACTTCCGGAACGCTCATCTGCATCCGATACGCCAGCTCGTACTGCGCGATTCG
>JBBRIN010000061.1:0-10478 GCA_038221115.1 Tepidisphaerales bacterium | reverse complement strand
TATTTTCATCGCCGAGACCTCCTGAAAGAGAAACGTTTGAGCGGCCTTCGGGCCAGCTCGTCACACCGGAGATTTTATTCCCCGGCAACGTCTCTGAAGGGGGCTCGGCTACATAGTTTCTTGCGAGCCGTGTCCAGGTGCTCCGCCGCGCAAAAGGAACGCAGCCGACAACGCCACCGCTCCTTGGCCCCCGTACCATCTACTATCTCCTCGGCCGCGCCCTCCGCAACCGATCACTCGCCCCCGCCAGCTTCGCCAGCAACCCCGCAAACCCGCTCGCCACTTCACTGGCGCGCGGCACCGGCGACCGCCGCTTGCGCACGCTCCGTCGAACCGTCTTGACAGGCATCGGTCACTCCTTCCGTGAATCGAAACCCCCGCGCCGCGAACCTCCGCGACGCCGCGCCGCGCAAGCTATCCCAGTCGGCACAATCCCCCAACTCCACCAAGCTTTTCGCGACAGTCCGATAAGCACCGCCTTGGAAGATGGAACATGGAAGATGGAAGGTTGAGGATGAAAGATGGCGGTTGCAACGCCGAACGATCCTCCATCCTCTACCCTCTCCGCAATCCCTCGGTTAAAACACGCCTCTCATGATCGATCTGAAGGACCTCCGCGAAAACCCCGACCGCTACCGCCGCGCCGCGCGTCTCAAACGCATCGACGTCGACATCGACAAGCTCCTCGACCTCGACGCCCGTCACCGCGCCCTGGAGGCCGACCGCCAGAAGCTCACCGCCGAAAAGAACGCCATCGGCAAGCAAATCGGCCAACTCGCCGCGCGCCTGAAAAAAGGCTCACCGGCTGAGCAGTCCGCGCTTCAGGAAGAAATGAAGCTGCTCCAGGCCCGCCCCACGGAGCTGAAGCAGCAGGAAACTACGCTCGAATCCCAGATCTCCCAGCTCGAGCCCCAGATCACCGAGCTGCTCCTCCGCTGCGCCCAGCTCCCCGACCCCGAAGTCCCCGTGGGCAAGGACGACTCCGAAAACGTCGAGGTCAACACGTGGGGCACGATCCGCCAGTTCGACTTCAAGCCCAAGGATCACATCACCCTCGGCGCTGAACTCGGCCTCATCGACACCGACCGCGGCGTGAAGCTCGCCGGCTCGCGCAGCTACTTCCTCCTCGGCGACGGCGCGCTGCTCCACCAGGCGGTCCTGCGCCTCGCCCAGGACATGATGATCGAGCGCGGCTTCGTCCCCATGACCGTCCCCGTCCTCGTCCGCGAGCCCGCCATGGTCGGCACCGGCTACTTTCCCCTCGGCCGCGAGCAGTCCTACACCATGTCCAACGAGGACCCGCCCAAGTTCCTCGTCGGCACCGCCGAAGTCTCGCTGACCGCCTACCACATGGACGAGACCCTCGACGGCCGCACGCTCCCCCGCAAATACGTCGGCATGAGTCCCTGCTTCCGTCGCGAGGCCGGCACTTACGGCAAAGACACCGCCGGCCTCTATCGCATCCACCAGTTCGACAAGGTCGAGCAGGTCATCATCTGCAAAAACGACGTCGCCGAGTCCAAGCGCTGGCACCAGCACATCCTCGAAAACGCCGAGGCGCTGCTGCAAAAACTGAATCTCCCCTATCGCGTCGTCGCCGTCTGCACGGGAGACCTGGGGCAGGGCCAGGTGGCCAAGTTCGATATCGAAACCTGGATGCCCAGCCGCGACGCCTTCGGCGAGACCCACTCCGCCAGCCGCTTCTACGACTTCCAGGCCCGCCGGCTGAACCTCCGCTACAAGGACGAAGACGGCAAAACCAAAATCTGCCACACCCTCAACAACACCGTCGTCGCCAGCCCGCGCATCCTGATCCCGATCCTGGAGCTGTATCAGAACGCCGACGGCACGGTCACCATCCCCGAAGCGCTGCGCACCTACATGGGCGGCCGCGAACGCATTGAGAAAAGGCAGTGAGCGCCGCCGCGCGCCTCATTCCACCCACAATACCGGCTGCCGGATCGGCAAGTTCCTCAGCACCTCTTCATTGGTCGGATTCGCCTCCAACCGCTTCCATAAATCCACCCACCCCTGCTCGCCATATGCCATTCCCCCGAACAGCAGAAACGGCGACCGCACCGGCCAGAACTCCCAGAACATTACGTCCGGCTTTCCCGGCCACTTAACCTTATCCGCCACATACGGCGTCATAAACTCCATCCCCTTGCGCAGACTCTTCCCGTCATTTGTGGTGAACTTCCACAGATCATCCTCCGGCGTCGATAGGATCCGCGCGATCGTGCACATCGCATCCAGGTTGAACAGCGAATAGCCGTAAGGCTTGGTGCGCTTCAACTCCAGCGGAAACGACCCATCCACCGCCATCTGCCCCGGCAGCAGCACCTCCTTAAACCGCTTCCGGCACATCGCCAGTTTCTCCCGATCGCCGGTGAACGCCGCGAACGCCGCCACCTGCATCGTCCAGCAGGTGCCGTGGTTGTTCTTGGCCTTCATTTCGTCCTGCCCATTCTGGCTCGTCGTCATCCACTGGACATATTCCCCGAACCACTTCCTAACGCCGGCCAGATCATCACCGGCCAGCAATCCCGCGTTCTCTAAAAGCTGCGCGCTGCGGGCCACTTCGATCAGATGAATCGTATCGATCACCCCGATCCCGCGCCCCGTGCTCACGCCCTTGATCGCCTGCGCGTATTGCAGGTTGGGGTTCATTCGCGTCGCTTCCTCGACAAACCACGCCCGCAGATGCTCGATTGCATGTTTCGCGTACTTGGCATCTCCCGTGATGCGATGAGCCGCCGTCAGGGTCGCAACCTGGATGCTCAGCCCAACCATCGCCTTGCGGTGCTCGACGAAGTTGTCCGGGTTGGTCATTCCATCCTTCTGGATGTACGGCCCGTCCGGCTTTTCGGGGTTCGGCCACCAGTAATCCCCTTCGGAGAAAAAGTCGTGCGATCCGCCGGTGCTCCGCGGCGAATGCGATGCCGTCACCGTCAGCGGTTCCTGCTTCAAGAACGCATCTGCTGCGCTGACGACGCGCTGCCGATCCAACATCCTCACGTCGACCGCTACCTTGCCCCCCGCCGGCTTGGCAGGAACCGGGATAGCGGTTAACAACGCCATAATTACGATCAACCGCTTTAAGCTTTCGTTCATAGATCCACCGATTTCATCACCCCGCTGCCGGCTAAAACTTACCCCCCAGCAACCACTCCGCACAGACCTCGGCTCCGTCGAGCGGCGCTATCTCCACGGCCGGCGCGGCGGCCATCAGCGCCCGCAATCCATCTCCCCATCGGCCGGCGAGATAATCCTCCCGCGCGATCTGCCGCATCGGCACCAGTCGTGGCGCCAGCAGCAGAAACAATGGATCCTCCGCAAATCCGATCCGCGGCGGCCATAGCACGCGTACGCCGTTGGCGATGCACTCGCAGACGATGCCATACCCGAGCTTCGTCACGATCGCATCGTGCGCCGCAAGCACATCGGTAAAATCCATGCCCGCGCCGTGTACTTGTCGCAGGTTCTCCGGCCCGTCCCCCGGCACCTCCTGCAGGCTCGTAAACAAAAACTCCGGCGCGGCCCGCGCCGCAACCGCCGCCACTTCCCCCGACGTTCCCCCGCGCATCCCGATGAGCACCCGCTTTCGCCCGTCCGTCTTTCCTCCGATTTGCCTCCAAGCCTCCTCGCGATTGAGCCGCGCTTTACTCGTCACCAGCGGCACGTCCACCACTCGCTTAAACTGCGCCATCTGATGTGCGAATGGCTCGCGCAGCATCCCCGCCATCTTCCCATAGCTTGCCCGGATCAACGCCACCCTCTCCGCCCTATCCCCCCGCTGCGCCAGCATCGGCTCATAAATAAAATCCCAGGTGAAATTTCCCGTTGCCACACAAGGCACTTCCAGCCGTTCCGCAACGTCGCCGGCAAGCCAAGGGATGTCCGTCACGATCAGCGAGGGCTTTAGCAATCGCGCCGTCTCCACCTCCGCCGCCACGATCCGCTCGGCGTCACCCATAATCTCCAAAACCCGATCGACCGTCGCTCGCACGTCGATCGTCAGCGTATCGACCTCGACAACCCCCGCGTCGATCGATGTTCGTCCGACGTCCTGCGACGCTATCCCCGCGCTGGTGAAGATCGACGCAGGTGCCGCCGTCCGCACGATTACGCGCACCTCAGTGTCACGCCGTCGCAACGCCTTCACGATCTGCGCGCTGCGCCTCGCGTGTCCGTAGCCGTGCCCGCTGACGTAAAAAAGAATCGCACCTGACATACACAACGTCGGTCACAATCGATTCACGCGCAGCAATTGACTCTCCAAACGGGGGGTCGCCGCAAGTGCCGCGTGAATTCGATCTGCCTGCCCGCTGAAGTCGACATCGACGGTGCAGACGATGATGCCCGCGTGTTCCGGACGATCGCGATGCAGCGCCAGAAAGTGCTTCCGATTTAGCGTGAGGACTGTGCGCCCGTCAGCCGTTGCGAATAACAAAACTTCCGCATCGGAGAACCGCTGCTCCCCCTTCCCCGATTCCTGAACGGTGAGGACGTCATGACCGAGCTCGCGGAGTCGCGCGATGGCCGGCAGCGGAAAATTCTCATCCGCATAGATCCGAGCCATCCTTACGCCGCCTCGTTCTCGTGGATCTGTCGCTTGATCTCTTCCGGATGACCCATAGCGTACGCCCACGCACTCGCCAAATCTTCAGGCCGCAGAGTCGGATAAGCTCTGAGCAGGTCCTCTTCGGATAACCCCAATTGCCTCGACCGCTCCAGGATCCAGACCGGGATGCGCGTGCGCACGATGCAGGCCTCGCCGCCGCTGACGCCGGGGGTGGTTTCGATCCCGGGAAAAGACAACCCGATGTCGTGAACGACGATTTGCAGAAGCCGCGCCTTCTCCGCCCGCGTCATCCCCGACAGAAGTTTGGCTGCTTCATCCACCGCGCTCATGGGTAAACTCCCGCTTCTATCATACCCCCGGTTAGCGCGCTCTTCACGCCCACCCCTTCCCATCCTTCCTCGTCCCGCACACGTACACGCTCATTCCCATCGCATCCGCCATCGCCGCCTTCGCCAGCATCGCCCGGTCCGCCTCGTCCGCGCTGTTCGCATAAGCAACCTGAATATGATTCGCCTTATGCCGCGCCATCATCTGGTCGCGCGACACCCCATACGTTACGGCGTGCATGATCGGCCATTGCGGCGTCGTCGCCTGCCACCGCCGCTGCGTCTCCTCCGCCGGAAGCTGCACCACGCCCGCCCGCCCCAGGTCCATCCGCAGTTCACCATTCTCCACGAAGATCCGGCTCCAGACGATTTCGCCCGGCCGGCTGATTCCCTTCAGGGTTCCGCCCCCCAGCCGAAAATACATCGCCGGCTGCCGCTCGCTGCTCGCCCCCGCCCAGCCACCCTCAAAATGCGCCGGCGGTGCGGATCCACTAATCAAAAACACCCACACGTAATCTGGCACCGTCCCGCTTCGATCCACGTCGCCCCACCGCAGGTCGTGCAGCGTGTTCTCCACCGGCTGCCCCATCGCTTTGTGCACGCGATACGTCATCAACCCATCCAACCCGGCGCACTCATCGACCTCATTAAAATGCGGGATCGGCTCACCCTCAAACAACACGCGCCCCCCATCGCGAGATCGCACCGGCGGCCGATCTGTGTT
Organism: Tepidisphaerales bacterium; assembly: GCA_038221115.1. Taxonomy (GTDB): domain Bacteria; phylum Planctomycetota; class Phycisphaerae; order Tepidisphaerales; family Tepidisphaeraceae; genus JANXVV01. Next base: position 4,843 of record JBBRIN010000061.1, on the reverse strand, counting down.
ATTCAACATCCCCTCCACTAGATCCGAGGCCGGCAGCAGATCCTTCAACCCCTGCTGATACTGAATACCGATCGCCTGACACCCAAAATCATCGGCGATGCGGACCGCCGCCACGTACATCTTGCACTGCTGAAGGATCTGCCCATCCGTCAGATCGCTCTCCTCGTTCGGCCCCGTGACGAATTTCATTCCCCGCTCCTCCATCCACCGCCGCACATCCCGCGCCTCATCGTCGCTTACCTGCGACGTCTCGTAATACAGCGATGACTGGCTCAGCCGCTCCTTATATACGCCTGTCGCGTTCAGGAGATCGTCCGGGATGATCGCGTTGAACATCCCCATGCACCCCTCGTCGAACACGCCGAGGATCGCCTTCTCGTGCCGCAGTTGCCTGGCCAGCGCCTCGCCCAGCTTCCGCTCCTTCGCCCCGGCCTTCACATTCTTCCACTTGGTTACGTGATCGGTCTGATGCTTCGCCTTTCCCTTGTGCAGCCAATGCCGCAGGTATTCGCGGAAGAACTCATCCGAAAAATCCTCGCTCCAGATCGTGGAATACTTCACCCCCGCCTTGGTCATCGACCCGTTCAGGTTCAGCATCCCGACCAGCCCCGGCCAAGTCCCCGACCAATTCGCCACCGTCAAAATCGGCCCCTCGTGCGCGATCAGCCCATGCAGCACATGATGCGAATACTGCCAGACTGCCTCCGCCACGATCAGCGGCGCCTTCGGATCCACGTTCGCAAAAACCGCCATCCCCTCCATCTGCGACGCGATGAACCCATGCCCCTCATGCTCCTTAAAGGGATGCACCCGAATCAACTGATACCCCTCGGCCGCCACGGCCGCGCTCAGCGCCTCTTCCATCTTCGCCTGCTCGGGCCAGCACTTCTGGTTGGCGGCCTGTCGCAAATCACCGTTGGCGATGAGCTGGATCTGCTTCTTCTTCAGCTTTGGATGCTTGCGAACCTGCGGCACAACGTAAGCCGGCATGTCTTCTCCCTTAAATGAGCCCGGATGGTATCAGTCGTTCGATCCCGCCGCGAGTCGAACGTTCAGTACCAGGCGTGACGATTGCCGCCGCCAAGTTTTACGTTTCACGCGTCAACGGAATGTCCATCGCCGCATCGACTGCCCGCCACGTCTTCCCCTACAATGTCCCCGCCATGCCCCTCGCCTCCCGAAAACCCAAAGTCGTCGTCGCCATGTCCGGCGGCGTCGACAGCTCCGTCGCCGCCGCGCTCCTCCTGCGCCAGGGCTACGATGTCCTCGGCGCCTTCATGCGCCTGGGCACACCCCCCGGTGTGGAAGAGCCGGACGAATGCTCCCTGCCTCAGCACTCAGAACCCAGCACTCAGCACTCCTCAAAGCAAGGCTGCTGCTCGGTCCTCGACGCCGCCGATGCCCGGCGCGTTGCCGGCCTGCTCGACGTTCCGTTCTACGTCCTCAATTTTCAGGAAGATTTTGGCCGCGTCATCGACTATTTCGTCACTGAATACAATCGCGGCCGCACACCGAACCCCTGCGTCCGCTGCAACGACTGGCTCAAGTTCGGCAAGCTCGCCAAATACGCCGAGGCCGTCGGCGCCGACTATGTCGCCAGCGGCCACTACGCCCGCGTCGGCGTCGACCCCGGCACCGGCGAAAAGGCGTTGCTCCGCGGGCTCGACCACCGCAAGGACCAGAGCTACGTCCTCTTCGGCATGTCGCGCCAGGCCCTTGCCCACACGCTTCTTCCCATCGGCGAGTTTGAAAAGCCCGCCGTTCGCGCTCTGGCTGAAGAGTTCAAGCTCCCCGTCTTCAACAAGCCCGACTCGCAGGAGATCTGCTTCGTCCCCAACCAGGACTACGCCGGCCTCGTCCAGCGCCGCACACCCGATGCCTTCCACCCCGGCCCGCTCGTCACCGCCGACGGCATGGTGGTCGGCACGCACGACGGCCACCAGCATTTCACGATCGGCCAGCGCCGGGGCGTCGGCGTCGCCCTCGGCTACCCCATCTACGTTGTCGACATCGACCCGAACACCAACGCCGTCACCCTCGGCGAAAAACACTCACTGCTCAAGTCAACCCTCGTCGCTAACCAGATTAACACCTTGAGCAGCCGATTGATCGACGCGCAGAATCTCCCCTGCACGGCGAAGATCCGCTACAACCACTCCCCGCAGCCGGCGCGCGTAACGATGACCAACCGCGACGAGCTCACCGTCGCCTTCGACGAGCCCCAATCCGCCGTCACCCCCGGCCAGGCCTGCGTCCTGTATGACAACGATGTCGTCCTCGGCGGCGGCTGGATCGAAAACGCATCAAACTAGCGCGCTCCCGACGAATGATTGTTTCGCCGCGACGCGCAGCGGAGCGCTACTCCAATCGCAACCCGTGGAGTTGACTCGCCCCAGCGGTAGAATCGCACCCACCCCATGCCTCCCCGTCGCAACGTCCTCATCTTCCACGCCGGCGCTTTAGGCGACTTCGTCCTCACCTGGCCCCTCGCCCTCGCGCTCGCTCGACTCTACCCCCAGAGCCGCGTCTACTACGTCACTTCCTCCGGCAAAGGCAAGCTCGCCGAGCGCACCCTTCGCATCGATTCCACCGACCTCGACACCGCCGGCTGGCACAACCTGTTCGCCGCCGGCCCACTCCCTCCCGCCGCGCTAAAACTGGTCACTGAGGCCCACACCATCATCTCATTCCTCACCGACGGCGTCGACGCCTGGTCGGCAAGAGCCAGGCAAATCGCCGGAGCAGAAGCCGCCCTCATCCCGCTTATTCCTCCCACGCGAGCCGTCCTCCCCCAGCCCGGATTCGAGCGCGAACACGCCGCCGACTTCATCGTCCGCCAACTCGCCCCCTGGCCCGCTCTGGCCGAAGCCACGCGCCAGATCCTGCGCTCCATCAACGAGCGCGGCATCGCCACCCGGCCGCCCCCAACCGGCGGCACCATCATCCATCCCGGCAGCGGCGGCCGAGACAAGTGCTGGCCCCTCGATCGCTACGTTACCCTCGCCACGCGCCTGATCGCCGCCGGCCGCCGCGTCACCTTCACCATCGGCGAAGTAGAACTCGACCGCTGGTCGCCCCAGGATCTTTCCGCCCTCGAAACCATCACTTCGGTAAAACACTGCACCACGCTGCTCGATCTGTTCAGCGTTCTTCAGTCGGCCGAGCAATTCATCGGCAACGACTCGGGCCCCGCCCACCTCGCCGGTATTCTCGCTGTGCCCACCCTCGCCCTCTTCGGCCCCACCGACCCCGCCAATTGGAAGCCCCTCGGACCCAACGTCCGAATCCTGCGAGCTACCCCGCTCGACAACCTCTCCGCCGAAGAAGTGCTCTCCACTTCCCTCACCGAATGAACCGCATCTCCGAAAAATTCGGCACCAACCCCGGCATTTTATCCGTCGGCCGAAACCCCGCCGGCCAATAGACAAAGAACGCCCGCCCCAACAGGAATCGCCCCGGCACCCGCCCCGACTTCACATCCAGCGCCTCTCCGGGCAAATGCACCTCGTGCCGCCAATACCGCGCGTCATAACTCGACGGCGAATTGTCCCCCATCACAAAATATTCCTCCGGCCCCAGCTCGATCGGCCCGCCATCCGAAAACGGCCGCTCCTGCGGCGCTCCCCACAAAATCACGTTGTCCTGCGCATCCCGCTGCGTGTAATACGAGTCGCGCCATAGTCCCAGATGGCTCACCTCGCAACGCTGCCGCTCCGCCCGAATCGACACCGTCGGCGCCGGCAACGGCGGCGGTGGATCATCCCGCCCCGCGCGATACGCAAACGCCCGCGTACCCAACAACTCCTCGTGCGCCGCCACCCGCTTGCGCAGGTCTGCCACATCCGGGTGATATTCCGCATCGGTCGTCTGCAGCAAGCTGGCTCCATTGACCCGCAGCGTGACGCGATAATCAACGTTCGTGAACTCGATCCGCGCCGGCATTCCCGATCCAAGCTCATGCGCCGCCAGCCCGGCCGTGCGTGGCTCACCCACCGCCTTGCCGTTCACCTCGTGCCGAAGCATCACCCGGTCCGGCAAGAGCTCCGCCGTGAACGAATGATCCAGTTTCGTCAGCGTCAGCTTCAGCGGCCCGTCACCGGCCGAGCGCGAGTAATAGAAGGCCAGCTTCAAATCACTCACCGGATAATTGCCAAAATATGCCCGTGGCTGGTCGGCATGACCCGTCTGGTGCTGGTCGTACGCCAGCCAATCCCCATAGCCATAGTTGCCTGGGATGTCGCCCCCGCGCCCGCGCTCCGAGTGCGAGTTAAACGCCAGCGTTCCCGCCCCGGCCATGTCACTAAACGAAAACCCGCGCCCACCCCCGAGCAACTTCCCCGACCAATTCGATCCTCCCGCCGCCTCCCAGGGCTGGCGCCAAGGCACCGCGCGCCGCGCCTGCTCCGTCGGCCGGTAATCGTCATCGTAAATAATCCGCCACAGCGCTTCCTGCGCCGCCTCCGTCTTCCGTTGCAGTTCAAACTCGGCATCCCCCTTGTGCTTCACGTACACATCGCCGTCCAGGATCATCACCGTTTCGCCCGGCAATCCCGTTAGCCGCTTGATGTAGTTGATCGAATAGTCTTTGGATGACGGATCATCCGGCGCTTTGAAAACGACCACATCCCATCGTCGCGGCCCGTGTAGCAGGTACACATACTTCAGCACCAGAATCCGGTCCCCGTAATACACCGCCGGATTCGTCTCCTTCGGCAGCAGATACCCGCACATGGGGCAATGCAGATCCGCATACACCACGTTCACCGGCTTCTGCCCCTCTACCAGCTCCGGTCCCGCGTGGCTCGGAATATCAATGTCGTCCTCATTCCCGACGCCGCGTTTC
>JBBRIN010000060.1:0-10538 GCA_038221115.1 Tepidisphaerales bacterium | reverse complement strand
GTTGTGTTACGCAACCAACCACCTTGGCCCGAGCCACTTTCTGTTTCAAGGGGAGCTATTTAGTCAGGGACGTGTTGCGGGTGAAGCAGTTCTCAAACGCCACACATCGGTTACGCCTTCCGACGCGATGAGGACGGTCATCCCATCAGGACCAAATGCAGCGTGGCAGCCTACCGACGGAGCGGCGAAGCTTTGGAGCTTGAGGCCCTTCCGCAGATCCCAAAGCTCGACAAGGCCTTTCGGACTGTCGTCCCACGATTTGCACAGCGCCCAATGAGCCGTCGCGTCCATTTCGCACTCTGTGAACGAACCGGGCACGGCGCGCTCGAAGCGCCCCGCATCGGGGTTGTAGATGCGCACGGCGCCGGGCTGCACCCCGTCCCACGTCACGATCGCAATCTTCCGTCCATCCGCGCTGAACCGGACCTTGTGGGTGGTTTCCTGCGCGGGAAGGGTTTCATCGACGACCGTCTTGCCCGATGACCTATCGCTCACCTTGAACCCGAAGTGTGTTGGCATAACCAAGCGTCGTCCGTCTGGCCCGAATTGAGCGAGAAATGCGTTGAAGTCGTCATCGTCAGCATCAACTGGGGGGCAGGCCTCTCTGCCGGTGTCCGCCGACCAAATTCGGTACGGCGAGCCGAACCCGTGGGTAACGATCCACTTTCCCGAGGAATCAAATTCTGCCGAGTTGCACCAATGCGGATGTTGCAGGCGGAGGAAGGGCTGCGCGTCCCCCGAACGCCACAATGCTACCGTCTGCTGGTCCCCATCTTCAATCGTGACGAATTGCGACCCATCGGGGCTGAGCGCGGTAAATCGTAGCTCGCGTTTCGACACCTGAGCGACGCTACGGAGCTTGGAGGTGGCCGTATCCCAAAGGCGGACTTCCTTGTCGTTAGCGGTGCGTGTCGTCGTGCCGTCGGCGCTCAACCAGTAGAAGCTCAATCCTTTCTGTACGATGGGCTGTGCGAAGGGTGCCGTCTTGCGGGCGCTCCACACCTGCACCGAGTCGTCTTTCGCAATGATGAACTGGCTGCCGTCGCGGCTAAAGGGTGGCCGCTCGACGGTGATGTCGCCCTCGATCCGGCCTACCTTCTCAAAGGCGCGGTCTGCGCCCGCGACGCCGGTTCGATCTCCGGCCGGGGATGCGTCGCTTCCCGGCCGATCTTTCGCGGCGGCGGTGCATCCAAGGAACATGGCCACCACAACGGGCAGCGCCGAGGCGTAGATAAAAAACGGCATTCCGCGCATCAGAAGGGCCTCTTCAACGCTGGACGCACCTCAGGGGGACGGCGCGGTTGCCGGCATGGTCGCAGGCGCTGTCTTGGGCGGCGATGTAGCGGCAGCGGCGGCCCTCTACGCCTTGAGTCTTCTTTCGGTCTCGTCCAGCTGGTCGCCGATCTTTTTGATCGTCTTGTCAAGATTATCATTGGGGCACTTGCAGGTTTGGAGGGCGGCGAGTAGCGCCGTGTACTGCTTTTGGAGTCCTTCCAACTCGGGAATTGCGTTCTGGCCCCATTGCGTGCCCCAATCTCGCATCCAGAGCCCATTGTCCTCGTAGAAATCTTCGGCGTGCATATCAAACCACGGTCGCACGTCCGCTTCGTGCTCGCTGACGACTTCATTGAAGTGATCGATCGCCTTTTGCACTTCGGCCTTCTTTGCCTTCAGGCAGTCCGAAGGGTTTTGCGGGAATGTGAGGCGATGGAAGGTAGTGACACCCTTCATTTGCTCATAATAGGTGTTGCTCCAGCCGTGCGAGTTGACAAAAAACTCATCGAAGCGTGGGCCGCCAGCAGCGACAACTACGCCTGGAACGTCTCGCGCGCCCAGGGCGGACGATGGGACCCGACGAGCGGCCTGGTTTACCACGAACGCCGCGACCTCAGTCCGACGCTCGGGCGTTGGATGCAACAGGATCCGGCCGGGTATGTCGACGGGGGAAGCCGCTATCAATTCGTCCGATCGCGCCCAATTTCTTTCAGTGACCCACTTGGATTATGTACCGATGGAGCGACCGTTTTGGCATTTCCGATTGACCGCAACGCAACCATAGCTGTATCCCCTACAGATGCGATCAATCCCGATCAACTCAACGCCATTGTAAACGCCGCTGATGCCGTGGCATTTGTTGCCGGGAAAGCGGACGGGAAGAATATGATGTCGCACAATGCCGGTATTATTCTCGACGCCGCGGAGGAGTTGGGTAAGAACGTAGCGCCTCTAAGATTTGTTTGGGTCCGCATGGTCCGGGGGACCTGCGTCTGCGGTTCCTGGAATTGGGGTGATCCGCAATGGTTCGTCGTGCCTCTTGATCCGCTCGGCAGAGGAGATACTGTTGATAAGGGTCAGTTAAATAGGGGTATCGCTAAGTTGCGCTCGGGAGGCTAGAGGAGGTTCCATGCCCGAGGACAGAATCAGCGGAGTGCGGTCCGCACCGCTGGTCGTCCCATCAGCGACCAGGCGTCGTTTCTGTGGCCTCATTCTGAACGCCCTGACCGTGCCATCGCTGGTGATTGGTATAGCCACAATAGCGCAATGGGTGCGGAGCTATCAATTCATTGACGGCTGCGTTTATAACCGATCCCCCAGCGAGCGCTGGCGGATTACGTCTGAGCGCGGGGCCATGATATTCAACCGGGTGACCGCAACCGCCGAAGTCTTCGGTCGGAACCCGCGCCTTGAATGGACCTGTCAGTCGATCGACCCCGCCGCGTCGCCTGGCAAGAATCGCCGCAGACTTCTGGGCTTTGACTGGTCGGTCTTCCGATGGCGCGCGGTTCAAGTTCGGACATTTCAGTTGCCAAGCTGGTTATTCGTCGCGTCTTGCACCATCGCACCACTTGCTCGCATCCGGCGAAGATTGAAGCTTGGTCCGCCCGTCGGCGCTTTCTGCCCCCATTGCGGCTATGACCTAACCGGCAATGTCAGTGGCACATGCCCTGAGTGCGGGATGAACGTGGTGCCCCCGGCGGCGTGATTTTAGCGGAGTAGAGGAGCAGCGCGCGCAAGGCGGCCCATTCACCGCCGCCTCTGTCGGCCTATCCTATGAGTCATCGATGGCGCCCCCTCCCACTCGCCTTCCATGTCGTTCGAATACGGCAACCCCTCCGGACAAAACAACCGCACCACCAGTTACACCTACGACGGCTCGGATCACATGCTGACGATGACCGCCGCGATGCCCATCGGGCACGCGCCTGCGTCTCACCACCAGCTACAGCGTCGACTCCCTCGGCCGCACCACCAAGGTCACCGATCCCAACGGCAACGTGACTCTGATCGCCTACAACGACCCAACGAGAAGGAATTGGCCCAGAGCGCATCGGCTTTACGAGGCACCAACCGCGTCGGTCTTATCTTGCCTTGCACAACCACATTGACGTGGCACTCGACACCTTTCCATACCACGGCCACACCACAACGCTCGACGCATTGTGGATGAGAGTAGCAACGGTGTCGCTTACTGGCACCACACGTCCGGCGCGGGAGAGCGGAGCAATGTTAACCGCCGTCGGGCTTGAAGATTTGGTGCTACCGACCCTGACCAATTTGTCGAGGCGGCAGTCCGCCTGTCGTTCCACCATCACCGCCTGAGCAACCTTCGCGCGACGCTGCGCGACGTGATTGGTCGATCTTCGCTAATGGACGGGAAGCGAGTCGCACGCGCAATCGAAAGCTTTTGCCTCGGTGTAGCCCCAGTGTGTTAACGTGATCGCGCGGAATGATGCAGCCAGGACGAAGACCAACAACAATACTGCCCCTGTGCATGGAGAAATGTCTGTGAAGAAGAACCTGTCTGTGAAGATGCCCCGCAGGGCCCGGACGGGGGACGCGCCGAGGTGCGTGAGCGGCGAGGGCCGTGAGGCCGGGCGTGAGCCCGCGTCACCCGGACGGGTGTCGGGGGTGGACCACCTGACGAGCGAAGACGATTAACTCATCCATTGCAACGTATTGTTGAGCGCGACGAGAGTACGACGCACCGGAGGGGTCTGCGGAGGGGTACAACAAGCTACTCCCACCCAGGATTGTCTTTGAAGAACTCCCGCAGCGCTGCTAAAAGTGCCGATGCGTTCGAGCCGCGTCCCACAGACTCCGCTGAAACGGCGATCTTAAGACGATCCCGGTTTCCCAATCGTTCCCAAACACGCCCTCCCGAGTAGCAATCAGGGGGCTTGTTGCCCAAACATTTCCCTAATTTTTTCCTTGACCTTCACACCACATTCCATTACACTACGCCAATGCACCGCGCCCCCTCTCTAGCTTGCGCGAACCGTAAAACCACACCCACTCGCCATTCTTATTCAATCACTTCCCCGTCTTCCCCACCCCACCCACCCTCGAACCCCAGCACCCAGATAAGTGGTGAAGTTGAAAGATTGAAAAACTGTCTCCGCCTCCAAACCCTTGGCAATCCGATGCAACTGATTACCCCGTCATACTTTCCCGTCGTCAGCCCCAATCCGCCATCCCTTCTGAATCTAAACCCGAGTACGCAGAAAACTTCGAAAGTTCGAAAGTTCAAAAGTTCAAACTCTTGCTCCCCCACGTCAATTCAAGCGTCCCCAGCGTCATTGCACGTGCCTGCACCACCCAAAAACCCCGGGAATTCCCGCACAATTTGGCTTCGTTCTGTCAAAAACGTCCGCCCATCAAGAACCAAGCCGCTCAATCTGCCCCGCAGTAAGTCGCATGGGGGACGCCGGGAGATGATCCGCCCCGCGCCGATGCGCCACCAGTTCGGCGGCGATGCTCACCGCGATCTCCGCCGGGGTCACCGCCCCGATGTCCAGGCCGATCGGCGCTCGCACGCGGGCGAGCAGCGCGCGCGGGATGCCTTGCCGGCCCAGGTCCTCAAAGATCGCCAGAATCTTTCGCTTGGAGCCGATCACCCCGATGTAAGACGCGGGTGATCGGATGACCGCCGACAGCACAAGCCCGTCATGCCGGTGGCCGCGCGTCACAATCACGATGGAGGTGTCACTCCGAATCGGAAACTTCGATAACTCAGAGTCGATCTGCCCGACAATTCGCATCGCCGTCGGGAATCGTTCCGGCGTGGCAAGATCGGCCCGGTCGTCGAACACCGTGACCCGAAAATCCATGCCACCCGCGATCGCCGCAAGCGCTGCGCCGACATGCCCCGCCCCCGCGATCAGCAGATCCGGCGCAGGCTCATACTCCCGCTTAAACCGCACCATGCGACCCTGCTCATCAGGAACATCGATCGTCATCGTGCCGACTCGGCCAGCCGCAAGATTGTCCCTAACCTGCAAGAGTGAACCCGCGCGCTGCGGAGAATCGATCACCTCGACCGCCACATCCATCGTCCCCCCACAGATCAGGCCATCGTCCCAACCCAGGTCGTGGTCGAGTTGAAACGAAAGCAGCCGGCCACTGCGCTCGCCGAGCAGATGGAGCGCGCGAAGTCGGACTTCCGCCTCGACGCACCCGCCCCCGATCGTCCCCAGCGTATGCCCGTCGCGCAGGACAACCATGATCGCGCCGGCCTTCTGCGGCGTGCTCCCGCGCGTGCGCACGAGCGTACACACCGCGACAGCTTCGCCGGCTTCAATGCGTCGGGCGATCTGGTTGAAAAGTTCAAGCACAACGTCGAAGGCAATCGGCAGCAGAAGCGATGGAGCGGCGGTTTGTCATGAGCAACGCGCTTTCGCTTCGCGCGCAACCGTGTTAATATCCACCGGGCCTTCCGCTTTTGCAAGCCGTTCATGGACGAGCTATCCCGGTTACTTTCCGTTGCGCGCGGCGACACCCAGGCTGATCTCGTTCTCACCGGCGGCCGCATCGTCAACACCTTCACCGCCGAAATTGAGCAGGCCGACATCGCCATCGCCGGCACGCGCATCGCCGGCATCGGGCACGGCTACGAGGGAAGCCACCGCATCGATCTCAACGGCGCCTTCATCGCCCCCGGCTTGATCGACGCACACGTCCACATCGAAAGCAGTCTTTGTGTCCCATCGCAGTTCGCATCGGCGGTCGTGCCGCGCGGTATCACCACCGTCGTCGCCGACCCGCACGAGATCGCCAACGTCGCCGGCCCTGCCGGTGTGCGCTTCATGGCCGACGCGGCGGCGGGATTACCCCTCGAAGTAATCCTCATGGCCCCCAGTTGCGTGCCCGCCACGCCAATGGCCACCGGCGGCGGGACCATCAACGCCAACACGCTGCGCGACCTGCGCAGCTCCGGCATCGCGCGCGGACTCGGCGAGGTGATGAACTTCCCCGGCGTCATCGCCGCCGACCCCGACATGCTCGACAAGATCGCCGTCATGACTGGCCTGCCCGTCGACGGCCACTGCCCCGGCGTCACCGGCGCGCGCCTCAACGCCTACGTCGCCGCGGGCATCGGCAGCGACCACGAATCCGTCTCCCCCGCCGAGGCCCGCGAAAAACTGGCCCGCGGCATGTACCTCCTGATCCGCGAGGCCACCAACGCCCCCAACCTCGACGCGCTCTTGCCGGTCGTGACGCCCGCCAACGCCCGCCGCGTCTGCTTCTGCACCGACGATCGCACACCCCTGGATCTGCTGCGATCTGGATCGATCGATGACATGGTTCGCCGCGCGATCGAGCGGGGAATCGATCCGATCGAAGCTATCCGAATGGCCACCCTCAACACCGCCGAATGGTTCGGACTTCGCCACCTCGGCGCCATCGCCCCCGGGCGCGCGGCCAACATGTTCGTCTTCGACGATCTGATGCGCCCGCAAGCGAAGATGGTCTTTTCGCGTGGTCGTCTCGTCGCCAGCGACAGCGCCTTGACCGGCCAGCACGACGTCCCCGCGAACCAGAACCCAATCGGCCGATGCGACGTGAATTGGCCCAACGTGCGCTGGGACATCCCCGCGCGCGGCACAAGAATGCGCGTGATCGGCTCCCTTCCCGACCAACTCGTCACCGAGCATTGCGTCATGCCCGCCACCGCGACCGTCGACCGCGTCGAAGCCGACATTCCGCGCGACCTGCTGAAGATGATCGTCATCGAGCGCCACGGCAAAACCGGCGGCTCCGGCGTCGGTTTCGTCCAGGGGTTCGGCTTGCGCCGCGGCGCGATCGCCGGTACCGTAGCTCACGACCACCACAACCTCATCGCGCTCGGAGCTGACGACCTTTCCATGCAATCCGCGGCGCGCGCAGCCGCCTCACTCGGCGGCGGGCTCGCCGTCGCCGTCGGTGAGACGATTATCGCCCACCTCGCGCTGCCGGTAGGGGGGCTGATGAGCGATCGACCCCTCGCCGAAGTCGCCACCGGATATCAAAATGTCGTCGCCGCTGCGCGAGAACTCGGCTCCCCGTACAAGGACCCGTTCATGGCCATGAGCTTCATGGCGCTGGAGGTCATCCCCGCCCTGAAGTTGACCGACCAGGGGCTGGTCGACGTCGAACAATTTAAGATCGTCGACCTCTTCGTTTAAAAGGAGCTCATGCGACCCGCCCACCATCTGGTTCACACCCGCACGCGCGTGCAGGAGCGGTACGCGCTCATGCCGCTGGAGGGTTTCCCGCCGTCGCGGTTGCCGACGTGGCCTGACGCCGAGGTTCGCGTGCTCGCCTCGCCGACGCTGGGCGCGAACTTCGTGCAACTGCTCGTCGACCTCCCCGCCGGCAAGCGCGGCACGTTCGACAAGGACGCCCACACCGAAACGTTTAACTTCGTTTTGGAGGGCACCGGCCAGCTGATCGACGAGCCGGGTGACGTGACGAACGTGCGGCCGGGCAGTTTTGGACTCACCGCGCCCGGCCGACAGATCACCTACGTCGCCGGCGATGCCATGAAGTTCCTGCTCGTCCGGAAGAGTTACGACTCGGTCACCGGCATCAAGCTCTTTTCGAATCTCCACGGCCACGAGTCGGACGTGAAAAAGGAGGTCTGGGCAGACAACCCCCACTCGCTCCTGCAGACCCTCATCCCCGACGACTTCGCCTATGACATGGCGATGAACATCTTCACGTTCGATCCCGGTTTCGGCCTGCCGATCGTCGAGACGCATGTGATGGAGCACGGCCTCTACTTCCTCCAAGGTAAAGGCCTGTACATGCTCGGCGATGAGTGGATGGAAGTGCAGAAAGACGACTTCATCTGGATGGGTCCATATTGCCCGCAGTCGTTCTACGCGACCGGCCCGACGCCCTCGCGGTACCTGTACTACAAGAACGTGAATCGCGACATACCGCACTGGAGAGTTTGATGTACGAGAAGATTTATCGCGACGCGGATGTAGACCTGGCCGTGCTGAACGGCAAAACCGTCGCCATCATCGGCTACGGCATCCAGGGCAAGGCGCAGGCCGCAAATTGCCGCGACAGCGGCCTCAAAGTGATCGTCGGCGCGCGCCCCCCGGAAGAATCACCCAGCCATAAGCAGGCAAAAGCCGACGGCTTCGACGCCATGAGCGTGTCCGATGCGACCAAGGGCGCCGATGTTCTCCTGATCGAGCTGGCCGACCCTGTTCAGGCCTCCGTCTACAAGCGCGACATCGCCCCGAACCTGCGCGCCGGCCAAACCCTTTGCTTCTGCCACGGCTTCTCCGTCCTCTACGGCCAGATCCAGCCGCCAAAGGATGTCAACGTCGTCCTCTACGTCCCCAACGCTCCCGGGGCTTTCGTCCGGGCCAAGTACCAGAAGGGCGAAGGCGTCTACGGCTGCGTCAGCGTCGACCACGATGCCACCGGCAACGCCATGCAAATCGTCCTCGCCATCAGCAAAGCCGTCGGCTCCACCCGCGCCGGCGTCGTCGAAATGACCTTCCAACACGAAACCGAAGGCGACAACTTCGAAGAGCAGATCCTCTACGGCGGCGCTATTCACCTCATGCGCGCCTGCTTCGAGGTGATGGTCGAAAACGGCTACTCCCCCAGCTTCGCCTACGCCAAGGCCATCCGCAGCCTCCGCAGCGTCATCGATGTGATGGACGAAAAGGGGATCGAAGAATATCTGACTAAAGGATGCAGCCGCACCTGCGAGTTCGCCGTGCGCAGCCGCGGCCCGCGGGTCATCAACAAGGACGAAATTCGCAGGATCTTCACCGAGACCGAGCAAGGCATCTTCGCCCGCGACTGGATGCAGGAGTGGGCGTTGGGAATGCCGCAACTGCACCGCCTCCGCCGCACCGCCGCAAACAGCGATATGGAAAAGACCGGAACAGCCTGGCGGCGAGACTTCGGAAAGTAGCCCCGTAACATGGGCTACCAGCCCATGTTTTACAGTCGAGATGATCGCGAGCTGGCAGCCCGTGCCAAGCGCACAATCATGGCCATACGAGTCGAAAGGATCCGCGCCGACGTCGATGCCATCGCCCGCTGCACCGAAACTCCGGGCCACGGCGCGACCCGGCCCACCTTCTCGCGCGCGTGGCGAGAAGCGCTCGAATACATCGCGTTGCAAGTTGATGCCGTGGATTGCGAAGCCATCGTCGATGCGGCGGGTAACCTACACGCGCGTCCGTCGAGGCTCGGCTGGGAGCAGCGTGCCTGGCTGTGCGGATCGCACATCGACAGCGTTCCTCACGGCGGTGACTACGACGGCGTCGCAGGCGTGGCGGCTGCCTTGGAATTGCTTCGATCTGCCCACGACGACGGAGCCATTTCACCCATCGAACTGATCGTTTTTGCCGAGGAGGAAGGCACCACTTTCGGCCTTGGAATGATCGGAAGCCGGGCTTGGGTCGGTGAACTGCACGAAGATAGGCTCGGCGCGCTGCGAAACTCCGAGAACCAAAGCTACCTCGACGCCGGACAGCCATTTGGAGTTGAATATTACCGGCTGAAACTTGACCGGTTCAAGCCCAACCGCTACCTGGGCCTCATCGAAGTCCACATTGAGCAAGGGCCCGGCATGTGGCGGCGCGATCAGCGGTTGGCGGTCGTCCGTGCCATCGCCGGGCGCCGACAGTTTCGCGTAACGGTTGTCGGCGAAGCGAATCATGCAGGGGCCACGTCGATGGTCGACCGGCGGGACGCGCTCGCCGGCGCGGCGGCGATCATGGGCTCGCTCGAATCGCTGGCGCGGGGGCCGGACGATGTGATCACGGTGGGGCGGCTCGTGAATCATCCAAACGCAATCAACGTGATCCCGGATCGGGTGGAATTCACGATCGATTATCGGTCTTCCAGCGATGACGTGCTTCGGCTGGGCGACGGAAAGATACGGGGCATTGTGTCTGAAATCTGCTCGCGCCGCGGTTTGACGGGATCGATCGAGCAAACGGAGGAAATCCCTGCGCGGCCGATGAATGCAAAGCTGGTGAGTCGCCTAGCGGTAGCTGCCCCCGGCGACGGGTTGCCGATGACGGTGAGCGGCGCCCTCCACGACAGCGCCATCCTCGCCCCCCACCTCCCCACGGCAAGGCTCTTCATCCCGAGCCGCGATGGCATCAGCCACAACCCCGCTGAATTCAGCCGCGTTGAAGACATCGCCGCAGCGGCGCAAGTGGTCGAGGGGCTCGTGTGCCGGCCCACCATTGAGCAGTTGAACGGCCTGACCCGCAATGCATTCGTTCAGGCCTGCGCCG
>JBBRIN010000059.1:0-10556 GCA_038221115.1 Tepidisphaerales bacterium | reverse complement strand
CCAGCGCCGAGCCCACCGGCTATGGGCCCAATCCCTCGGGCGATACCAAAAACCCCTTCGCCTCAAAAGCCAATATGCAGACCTGGGTGAACGCACACCCCGGCACGCTCATCTGGCGGTTGGATCAGGACTGACACTTTGAGGCATGACCGGGGGCGATTGCGGTAGAATCCGGGGCATGAGCGATGGGTACCGCATTCGACTGGCGACGGTAGACGATCTGCCGGCGATCAACGACATTTATAATCATTACGTAATGCACTCGACGTGTACCTATCAGACCGAGCCGGAGTCGGCCGACGAGCGGGCGGCATGGTTTGCGGGACATGGCGAGGCGTTTCCGGTAACCGTCGCGACGGACGGCGGCGGTCAGGTCGTGGCCTGGGGATCAATTTCGCGCTTCCGGCCGCGGGCGGCTTACGGGTGGACCGTGGAAGACACGGTCTACGTTCACCCGGAACACCATCGGCGGGGAATCGGGCGGGCGGTCGTGCTCGACCTGATCGAGCGCGCCAAGGCGCTGGGATACCACTCGATGATCGCCGGGATTGACGCCGAACAGGCGGCGAGCGTCGCGCTGCACGCGGCGTGCGGATTTCAACACGTGGCCGACCTGCGCGAGGTCGGGTTCAAGTTTGGACGCTGGCTGCACGTCTATTACATGCAGCTGATGCTGGAGGTGAGTGGCGGGTCGCCGTGAGCAATACGTTGAACATGAGAAGAGAGCGTGCACGCCGCGTGCTTGGGACAATACTCAGGAATGCAGGTCAATCATCTGGAGCTCACATGATAAAAGGCGTCATAGCGTTCGTCGCCTTGTTTGCCCTCGGCCAACCCGGGTGCGGTAACGTTCAGCCGGAAGGGTTGCGCGTGTCGGCCGATCCGCAGAAATCGGTTGCTTATCCGGTCTTCGGCAACCCGATCGTGATCGAGGGCTCCGGATTCGTCGCCATTCCCTTCTCGTTGCAGTTGGAAAACATACAACGAAAGCAGATTCTTCAAAGCAGCTTCGGCTTCAGCAGTGGGCAATATTACTCGGTGGCATTCTCGCCTGACACGTCAATGCGCGAGGCGTTTGGCAGTTACAGCGGCGCTCAGAACCCGCATTGGAACAATCTGGCATTTTGCGAGAAGGACAGCGGCAAGGTACACCTGCTGCTCGACCGCCGCGCGGTCATTTGCCGGGCGTACTTTCCCAACGGCAAGGCCCCGGTCGGACAAACGGCGCACTATCTGCTGTTCGGCATCGCCGAGGCCGACACCAACCGGGACGGATACATCAACGAGTACGACGCGGTGGTCCTGTACCGCGCCGACCTCGATGGCCGCAATCTTAAGCAGTTGACTCCGGAGAACACGTCCCTGAAATCGGTGATTCAGGACGGGGGACCAAATGACCTTTATGTTCGGATTGTTCCCGACACAAACGGGAATCACATGTTTGATGAGCCCGCGGACCAGGCCGTCCTGCTTCGCATCAATCTGGAGAGCCTGGCCACGACGACGGTCATTTCGGACGACGTCCGGCGACGCGCGCAGTCGATCGTTGAGCACAAGTAGATTGGAGCCAGCCGACGGCGCAATAGACAGAGCCCCGGAAGCGCGACAGAAGCTATCCCGCCTTCGGGGCTCAAACTCAATCACGGGCTGGTAGCCCGTGCCACATGGTTACACGTCGAGATTCTTCACCTCTAACGCATGCTCTTCGATGAACTGCCGGCGGCGCTCCACGTCTTCGCCCATCAGGACGCTGAACATGCGCTCGGCCTCGCTGGCCTCTTCGAGTGTTACCCGTAAGAGAATCCTCTTGGTGGGATCAAGCGTGGTTTCCCATAGCTCTTCGCTGTTCATTTCGCCCAGGCCTTTGAAGCGGCCGATCTCCAGACCGTGCTTGGCGATGCCGAACAGCTCGGGAAGGATCTGGGCGACGCCGGCGATGTCGAGCACTTTGTCTTCGTTGAGCAGCGCGTACTTGGTGGCCAGGCGCTCGCCGGAGACGGATTCCTCCTGGGTCAGGAACCAGTCGTTGACGGCCAGGCCATAGCCTTCAAGCTGGGCGAAGAGGCGCTCGAGCTCCTTGACCTCATGCAGCTCATCGTTCTTTTGCAGCCGTTTGATGACGTGTTTGCCGTTGCCGTTCGTGGCGGGGACGACGGGGGCGGCGTTGCCATCGGTGGTGGCGGCGGCAGTATTGGTCTCGACGAGCAGGTTTTCGGCGCTTAGGAACGCTTCGCGCTCTTCGAGCGTCACGAAGTAGTGCTCGTGGCCTTCGACCATGAGCCGAAAACGCGGCAGCCTGCCCTGGTTGTCGTCCTCGCGGCGGCCCAGAAAGCGGGCGAAGTCGATCCCGCGGCGCTGGATGACGCGGACGAGTTCCTCGACCTTCGACAGCAACTCGATGAGCCGGCGGAGCTCGTCTCCGGAGAGTCGGCGACGCTCCTTGCCACTGTCGTCGTCGCGCACGATGAGTGCCGTGCCGGCGAGTCCCAAATCGGTCAGCGTCTTGCGCATGGCCCGTTCGTTGAGGACGTACTCGACCTTCTTCTTGCGGGTGACCTTGTAAAGCGGGGGCTGAGCGACGTAGATGCGGCCCGCCTTGATCAGCTCGGACATGTGGCGGAAAAAGAACGTGAGAAGGAGCGTCCGAATGTGCGACCCGTCGACGTCGGCGTCGGTCATGATGACGATCTTGCCGTAGCGGCGCTTTTCCTCGTTGAAGTCGTCGCGGATGCCGCAGCCAAGGGCGCTGATAATCGTGCGAATTTCCTCATGTCCGAGCATCTTGACGAGATTGGCCTTCTCGACGTTCAGGATTTTACCCTTGAGGGCGAGGATGGCCTGGACGTTGGAATCGCGGCCCTGCTTGGCGGAGCCGCCGGCGGAGTCGCCTTCGACGAGGAACAGTTCGGTGTCCTCGTTGGACTTGGAGCGGCAGTCGGCAAGCTTGCCGGGGAGGCCACCGCCGTCGAGGGTGTTCTTGCGGCGAGTAAGCTCGCGTGCCTTTCGGGCGGCCTCGCGGGCCTCCGACGCCAGCATCCCCTTCTCGAAAATCAACTTGGCATCCTTGGGGTTCTCCTCGAGGTAGCTGCCGAGCTTCTCGTTGACGGACTGAACGACGAAGCCCTCGACCTCGGAGTTGCCCAGCTTGGTCTTGGTCTGCCCCTCGAACTGCGGCTCGGCCACCTTCACGGAAACGATGGCGATAAGGCCTTCGCGCACGTCATCGCCGGTCGGGCGCGTGTCCTTGATCCAGTTGGCCTTTTCCGCGTGGCGATTGATGGTGCCGGTGAGGGCGGTCTTGAAGCCGGACAGGTGCGTGCCGCCCTCGTGTGTGTTGATGTTGTTGGCAAAGGATTCGATCGTGTCGGCGTATCCGTCGTTGTATTGCATCGCCACCTCCAGAACGAGCTGGGTGGCGGGATCGACCTTCTTGAAATAGATGATCGGATGGACGGTGATTTTGCCGTCGTTGAGGTACTTGATGTATTCGATCAGGCCCTGCTCGTACTTGAACTCATCGCGCTTGCCGGTCCGCTCGTCCTCGAGGATGAGGTGAAGGCCCTCATTCAGATAGGCCAATTCGCGGGCGCGCTTCTGGAGGATCTCGTACTTGAACTCGACGTCGGGGAAGATCTGGTGGTCGGGCTTGAAGGTGACTTTGGTGCCGGTCTTGGCGGCCTTGCCGATATCCTTGAGCTCCGAGGCGATTTTGCCGCGCTCGAACTCCATGTGGCGGGCTTTGCCGTCGCGAGAGACTTCGACTTCGAGCCATTCGGAAAGGGCGTTGACGACCGAGGCGCCGACGCCATGGAGGCCGCCGGTGACTTTGTAGGCGGCCTGCCCGCCGTGCTCGAACTTGCCGCCGGCGTGGAGGACGGTGAAGACGACGGCGACAGTGGGAATGTTTTCGGTGGGGTGCATGCCCACGGGAATGCCGCGGCCGTCATCCGTGACGGTGCATGAGCCGTCGGCGTTGATCTTGATGTGGATGGTCTTGGCATGACCGGCCATGGCCTCGTCGATGGAGTTGTCGACGATTTCCCAGATGAGGTGATGGAGGCCACGCGCGGTGGTGTCGCCGATGTACATGCCGGGGCGGACGCGGACGGCCTCGAGGCCTTCAAGCACGCGGATGGTGCTGTCGTCGTACTCGATGCCGGTATGATGCGAGGTGTCGATTTCGTAGGCTGGCGCGGGGGGCGCCGGGACGACCGGCGCGGGCGCCATGGGGGTAACAGCGGGAGTTTTCGGGCTGGTGGCTTCCTGCTTTTTCTCGGACATGGACGCAAGCTCCTGTCAGACCATTTCTCGACCGCGGCCATCGTCCTGACGGGCTCGTTTTCGGTGACGCACGACCACCTGAAACGGGGTGAGAAGGCAAGGGGGGGATTGTCGCACAAACGCCTGAAAATACTACGCTTTTCACCGGGAAAAGGTCGCGTGAATGAGGGGCGAAGACAGCGCCAAATGATCGCGACGTGCAAGGGGTCCGAGGGAGATTTTTGCGGCGGATTTTCTGCATTTTTTCCTCGATCGGAGGGGCGGGCGAGGAGGCGCCCCAGGGCGCCGATTCGTGCCGGCCCGGCTTGAGCAAAGGCGTTGGCATTGGCGATGGCTTGTGGAGGCGCGTAGGATGGGTTTGTGAATGCCCTTGGACTTGCCGAGCGCTTAAGTAAGGTCGCAGGTTTTGCCTGCCTGGCGATTTTGTCGATGGGGGTGCTGGGGGCGCCGGGGACGATATCGCCGCCGTCACCGCTCAGCTTGCGGGCGAGCACGTTGATTGAGCAACTGGGGGCGGACGAGCCGCGGCAACGGGACGAGGCGGCGAAACAGTTGGAAGGTTTTGGGGACGCAATTCGGCCGGCGCTGCTGGAGGCATCGCGGCACGCGGACCTGCCGGAAGTGCGGGCGCGGGCGGCACGCTTGTTATCAACGATGAGCTGGGCGAGGTCGACGGACCCGTCGGAAGTGCAGCACGTTCTGGGCGATTACCGCTCGCCGGACACAAACGTGCGGATATCCGTGTCCGATCGGTTGGCGAAGATCGAAAACGGCGGGGGATTTTTGGCGCTGGTGCGACTGTTGGCGGAGGAGCCTTGCGAGGACGTGCGCTGGGCGGTGGCACGCCATCTTCGGGTGTTTGCAGACGAGGCCCAGCGGGGGCAACTGCGGGAGTTGGATACGACGAGCGACGATCCTCCGCAGTTAGTGACAGTGGGGTGGGCGTGGCAGCCGGTGGATGCGGCGAAGGGAGCGCAGCTTTTGCGTCGGGGGGCCGATCTGGCCGCAGCGCATCCGGCGAACGATCTTGGCGAAATGGACCTGGTGCTGAGCACGTTATACGTGCGTGCGATCAACACCGGACAGTACGACGACGCGGCGGACGTGATGCGGCAGTGGTCGTGGCGCGGTGAATCGGTCGTGAGCGGCTCATTGTTGGGGTTGTTTGCGCTGCACGCGCAATATGGGCCGTTGAAGCATTTGGAAAGAGATTTGCGGGCTTTCGCGGATCAGGTCGAGCAGCCGGAGCTGATGTATCTGTTGGGGCGGCTGCAGACACGGCAGGGACGGTCGCTGCTCGCGGCGGCATATTATCATGCGGCGGCCGCGGCGAACCTGGGAGACCAGCCGGGGCATCGGCGGGTCGGGGAGTTTTTGCTGTCGCATTCGTGGTTCGACCTTGCACGCCGAGAGTATGAGCTGGTGCTGGCGTCGCCCGGCGAGGACAAAGAGGCGCACGACGCCGACGCTTACGTTGGGCTGGCCCGGTGCGCGGCGGGGGATGGGGAGGAGCTGGCGGCGGCGAAGGATCTGGAGAAGGCACTGGACATGATCCAGCGGGCGCGGGGACGCGTGCTGGATCACGAGCGGGAATTTCGGGCGGAGATCGACTGGCACTATCTGCGGGACGCGAAGGAGAAGAAGGACTGGGTCGAAGCAGGGAAGCGGGTGGATCGCCTTGCGAAGGCGGCGGTGTCGAACCCGGAAATGGCGATCGACATGATCACGGCGCTGAAGGCGCTGGACCGGGGGGAAGAGGCCCAGGCGGTGTTCAAGACATTCTTCGCGGTGACCAAGACGCAATTGGACAGTGAGCCGCACGACCCGGAGTCGCTGAATAACATTGCGTGGCTGTGCGCGCGCTGTGGCGAGCGCGTGGAAGAGGCATACCGATGGGCATCCGAGGCAGCAGAGCGGGCGCCCAGCAATGCGGCGTACCTCGACACGGCGGGCGAGGCGGCCGCGCAAGTGGGGAAGTGGGCGGAGGCGGTGCATTACGAGTCGACGGCGTTGGCGCTGCAGCCGGGCGATCGGTTCATGACGCAGCAGTTGGCGCGGTTTCGGGATGGGTTAAAAGCGGCGGAGGGGACGAAGAAGCAATGAAGCCGCTATAATCGGGGCATGTTCCGCCTGACGCGCGAGGTTCGCTTCGCACTCAATTCTGAGCCGGACGATCAACTGGCGCGGCCGCCGTCAAACAGCTACGGGGGGTATCCCTCGCTGACGCGGCTTGGATACTATCTGACGGCGCGCGTGACGCTGGCCGGGCAGTTGGAGCCCCACAGCCAGTATCTGGTGAACATCAAGCGGATCGACGAATCGGTGCGGGAGTCGGTGCCGGACTTAGCTCGGGCGGTGCGCGAGCCGGGCGCTAGCTATACGGCGTTGCTTTCGCTGCTGTACGGGCGGCTGCGGGGGACCTGGCGGGAGGCGTTGGAAAGCGTGGCGTTGGCGCCGTCGCCGTTCCTGTCGTTCTCGATGCATTCTTCGGAAGATCCCATGACACGATTGAGCCAGAAATTTGAGTTTTCGGCGTCCCATCGGCTGCACAATCCCTCGGTCAGCGATGAGCAGAATCGTAAAACGTTTGGGAAATGCAACAACCCGCTGGGGCATGGGCACAACTATGAGCTGCAGGTGACGTTGGCCGGGACGCCGGATGCGCGGGGGCAGCTGATCGACTTGACGGCGTTCGAGCGAACGGTGGCGGAGGCGGTGATCGCACGGCTGGATCACAAAAACCTGAATGCGGAGGTGGCGGAGTTTCGCGAGATTATCCCGAGCGTCGAGAACATCGCGCGGGTGATTTACGGGTGGATCGCGCCGAGGTTGAAGAGCGACGTTGCGAAGGTGGCGTCGGTGACGGTGTGGGAGACGCCTAAAACGTGGTGTGAGTATGGGGAGGACGAGGGGCAGGCCAGGGGATCAGGACAAGGGGATTGATGCATCATCTGCTGGTGACGATTGGGAGTCATGGGGATACACATCCGTTTGTGGGGCTGGGGGCGCGATTGCGCGAGCGCGGGCACCGGGTAACGGTGGCGGCGAACGGGGCGTTTCGCCAGATGATTGAGCGGGCGGGGTTGGAATTTGAGGAGCTGGGGACGGCCGAGGAGTATTGGGGGGCGCTGCGGAACCCGGACATCTGGCATCCGGTGAAAGGGTTTAAGACCGTCTTCGAGAGTGGGATTCTGCCGGCCGTGCGGCGGGCGTATGAGCTGGTGCGGCGTCACGCAGAGGCGGGGGAGGTGGTGGTGACGGCGCACGCGATCGCGTTTGGGGCGCGGATTGCGCAGGAGAAACTTGGGGTGCCGCTGGCGACGGTGCATCTGGCGCCGGCGGTGTTTCGCAGCGGGGAGGAGCCGCCGGTGTTTAAGGGCAGTGAGTTCATGCAGTACACGCCGGCGTGGTTGAACCGGCTGCTTTTCAAGTACGTGATGGATAAATGCGTGGCGGACCCGGTGCTGGCGGGGCCGGTGAACGAGCTGCGCGGGGAACTGGGTTTGGCGCCGGTGGCGCGCATTGTCGACGAGTGGTGGAACTCGCCGGAGCTGGTGGTTGGGTTGTTCCCGGAGTGGTATGGGCCGATGGCGACGGGGTGGCCCAAACAATTGAGGCTGACGGGGTTCCCATTGTTTGACGAGCGGGGTGATCATGAACTGGCGGCGGAGACGGAGGCATTTTTGCAGTCGGGAGCGCCGCCGATCGCGTTTACATTCGGGTCGGCGATGACACACGCGGGGGATTATCTGATGGCTAGCGCGGATGCATGTGAGCGGCTCGGGAGGCGCGGGCTGCTGCTGACGAAGTATCGGGAGCAGGTGCCGAGATCGTTACCGGCGGGAGTGATGCACGTGGAGTACGCGCCCTTCAGCGAGCTGCTGCCGCGGTGTGCTGCGCTGGTACATCATGGCGGAGTCGGCACGACGGCGCAGGCGCTGGCGGCGGGGGTGCCGCAGTTAATCGTACCCTTTGCCCACGATCAGCCTGATAACGCGGCGCGGGTGAAGCGGCTGGGTTGTGGCGCTGAGATCGGACCCAAGGCATATCGAAAGGGAAAAGGGGCGGGCCTTCTGGAGACATTGCTGGACAAGCCTGTAGTGGCTGCAACGTGCCGAGAGGTGGCGGCGAAGTTCAGCGGGCACGACCCGCTTGGCGAAGCTTGCGATTTGATCGAAGGGTTATCCCCGCGCGCGGCGGGCGCGCGTCCAAGTGGCGACAGGCTTTGTAAGCAAGCCAAGGCTTGAACGCAGGCATTTCGTTGTTTGAACTGATCCAAGTTTGGCTAACGAGTCGCCTTTCGCCGGAGCGCGATTAACGCCTTCAGCGCGTCTCGCGCGTTCTCGAACGCCTCGGCCACGTTCTCGGCTTGCGTCCAAAGGCCGGGATAAAGCGGAGACGAGACGACGAATCCACCCTCATCCGCCGCATCCAGGGTCAACACAAGTTTGCCATCGCTTATCGTGTAGCGGTTAGCCATGCTATTCCTCCACCTCATGTTACCATTCGGGGACGCTTCTGAGGAGGCCGCTCAGAGATTCTCTCTGCGCATCCACTCCGCCAGCTCGCGAGCATCGGGTCATCCGTTGCGTCGAAGCCGGCGATCACGTTGCCCACGTCCTCTTTTGAGCGATTTTGGTTGAGCTTGAGTTTCCCCTCGATGCGCGTGACGGGGATTTCAAGGCCGACGATGCCTCCCAGCATCTTGGTCATGTATTCTTCGGTGAGGTCCATCGGCCAGGGGTTCGCGCGCGGGGATTCGTATTGGTGAACGATGTCAGTGACGATCTGGCGAAGGGTATCGATGTCGGCAAGCCGCGGGATGCCGTAGGCGTGGACGGTCACGTAGTTCCACGTCGGGACGGCCAGTTTGGTTTCGTACCACGCGGGCGTGACGTAGCCGTGAGGGCCGGAGAAGATGACCAGTGCCTCGCGGTCGGGAGCGAAGCCTTTCCATTGCGGATTCGGGCGGGCGAGGTGGGTGCGGAGCGTGTTGCGCTGTACATCGAAGAGGACGGGGACGTGGCTGGCGATGAGGGCGTTGTCGGTGTCGTGGGAGATGAGCGTGGCGAAGCCATAACGGCGCATGATCTCGTGAAGGATTTCGGGGCGGTCTTCGCGAAAGGCGGCGGGGCGGTACATGGCCGAAGATTCTACTCGGCGAGCGGAGGGAATGAATCGGTGTCGGGCCATTGGGGGGTGGGGACGAGAGCGGCGGACATGGCGTGGGCGAGGCGAAGGATCCCGTCCTCGCGATAGAGTGAGCCGATGAATTCGATCGAGAGCGGGCGTCCGTTGAGCATGCCGCAGCGGGTGGTGACAGAAGGATGG
The DNA here is from genome assembly GCA_038221115.1 of Tepidisphaerales bacterium. Taxonomy (GTDB): domain Bacteria; phylum Planctomycetota; class Phycisphaerae; order Tepidisphaerales; family Tepidisphaeraceae; genus JANXVV01. Next base: position 944 of record JBBRIN010000059.1, on the reverse strand, counting down.
CCGGTGAGGTTGGTGACGGCCATCGTGGGTCCGATGAAGGGAACGGTGACGTAGGCGTCGAGGTCTTTCATCGCATCGGCCATGAGAAGTTGGAGCTGGGCGCGAAGGCGTTGGGCGCGGAGATAGTCGGCGGCAGGGATGGTGGAGCCGACGCGAAAGGCGTTGGGCCATGAGCCATCATCCTGTTGTTTGAGCTCGCGGATGCGGCCGCTGGAGAGGAGTTCGGAGAAGCTGGAGGAGGATTCGGAGCCGATGGTGATGCGGGTAAGACCGGCATAGGCGTCGGCGGGCGGGAGTTTGACGGACTTCAGTTCACCGACAAGTTTGCGGAGCGTGGCAACAGCAGATTCGTGGAGCTTGCGAATGTCGGCGTTTTTGACGCCGGCAAAAGCGTCGGCGTCGATCCCGACGCGCAGGGTGTCGAGGGGCTGGGTGGTATCCCAGACGAAGGGGACATCGGAATTGCGGATGGCGTTGAAGATCATGGCGCAGTCTTCGACACCGCGACACATGGGGCCGAGCTTGTCCATCGTGGGGGCAAGGGGCATGGCTCCGCGGCGAGAGACGGCGCCGTAGGTGGTTCGCAGCCCGGTGACGCCGCACGCGACGCAAGGGCTGACAATGCTGCCGAGGGTTTCACTGCCGATGGAGAAGCCGCCGAGCCCCGCGGCGGTGGCGGCGCCGGGGCCTGCGGATGACCCGTTGCTGCCTTCGGACGGCTTCCAGGGATTGCGGGTCATGCCGCCAAACCAGACGTCGCCCATGGCCAGCTCGCCGAGGGAGAGCTTGGCGACGAGAACAGCGCCCGCAGCTTCCAGACATCTCACGACGTCGGCGTCTTCGTCGAAGACTTGATCGATATACGGCTTGGCGCCCCAGGACGTGGGAATCCCTTTGGTGGCGAGAAGGTCCTTGGCGCCCCAGGGGATGCCGTGGAGCGGGCC
>JBBRIN010000058.1:0-10584 GCA_038221115.1 Tepidisphaerales bacterium | reverse complement strand
CTCGTGGAAGGGCCGAGCGACGAAATCATTTGCAGCTTCTTGGATACCTGCCTCGATCTCTATGCGAGCGCCGCTGGAGCACAGCTCGTACCAGTGATCGGTAAAGGCCAAATGCCGGTGGTTACAAAGCTTATGCGGCTCATTGGAAAGAATCCGGTGATTTTGACCGATCTCGACACGATCGCTGACGACACGAGTATCGTTGGCCTCTTCAATGACGACCCAAGAGGCAGAGCGCTAGCACAACAACACATGGCATCAGACGTAGCCGATCTCGCGGCGAGAGTCTATCAAGCGTTCACCCAACTCGTTGATGCTTCGTGGAACGATATCTCTCCTCTGGCAGAGTTGCACCCTTACTGGGCAGGCCGAGACCCAAATTCGACTAACGATACGAAGGCCAAGCGCAGGGCGGCTCTCGCGGTACTTCTGACCTGCCCTCAGAGCGCGATACCCCCACAACACGATTGGGGAGGTATCCGTACGATGTTCAATGCGCTCTTGGACTTCTTGGAAAAAGTCGGCTGTTTCATCCTCCGACGCGGCACTATCGAAGACTATTACCTCTTCTCAGATCTAATCACAGCCATAGAGAAGCCGAGTAAGGCTGCAGAGGAGACGGTGCATTTAGCCACAGCAAGCAGGAGCGATATAGAAGAGCGGTACGATGTCGTGATACGTGCTCTTCGTTTCGCTTCAGACTCTCCTGTTATTGACGAGGCAGCTGAAGTCCGATCAGTCTTGGGTGCTGTTGTTGGAGCGGTCATGCCCGATATACGCGCCAACTCGTCTGACGATGAGTTGAACGCGGTTGCAAATCGTGTGGTCGCTGAGCGCGCGAAAATCTTCAAGCTGAAGAATGCCACCCCCCCGGGGGGTGAAGTTACACTTGGGGTTGATTTGGCTTCGAACATACTTGCCGTATCAGGGTTTCCGTTCGAAATCCCAGAGCACGAACATCCGTCTCAGGTGATTCGGCGCAATGTTCGCTCGGTTTCGTAGCTATGATAGAGTGGCCTCGGCTCAGTGGAAAGCGAAAGACCACGAAACTAAATATTCGACTGTCTTGACCCGGCACCCCGAGATGATTGCCGATCGCTATAATGGATGGAACACGACGAGATGTAAATATAGGGTCTACCCCACCCTGATGTCAGGTGGCTCTGTTCCAATGCGTCAGTATAGGATCGATTATTTCCTTTCTTGACATCTGCTCCCGAATCTTATAGACTCTATCTTGACATATGGAGGAACTAATATGAATGGCCAGCGCATCGGCTATGTCCGGGTCAGCAGTCTTGACCAGAATCCGGATCGCCAACTCGAGCAGATTGCCGTGGACCGCACCTTCGCCGACAAAGCGTCGGGCAAGGACGTCGCCCGGCCCCAGTTGGACGCGCTGCTGCGTTTCGCGCGCGAGGGGGACACGGTCGTCGTGCACTCGATGGACCGCCTGGCGCGCAACCTCGACGACCTGCGTCGCCTCGTGCAGGAACTCACCGCGCGGGGCATCCGGGTGGAGTTCGTCAAGGAGGGGCTGACCTTCACGGGGGAGGACGCGCCGATGGCGACGCTGCTGCTGTCGGCGATGGGGGCGTTCGCGGAGTTCGAGCGGGCGCTGATCCGGGAGCGGCAGCGGGAGGGGATCGCGCTGGCGAAGCGGCGGGGGGTGTACCGGGGGCGGAAGCAGGCGCTCGGGGCGGAGCAGCGGGCGGAGGCGCGGGCGCGGGTGGCGGCGGGGGAAGGGAAGGCGGCGGTGGCGCGGGGGTACGGGATCAGCCGCGAGACCCTCTACCAGTACCTGCGGGCGGCGGAGTGACCGGGAACTGGCAACCATTCGCCGACAGCGCGTGCGTGCGTGGATCGGCGGCAGGCCGAAAAAGCGCAGGAAACCGACCAAGATGGAGATGACGAAGGGTCTCTGCGCTGTATACACGACTGAGAAATGGACCCAAGAGGCACCGGCCAGCAGCCCAACCCAGTTAGCGCCTGCCTCCGATGCGGTACCCCCGACGTATTTGTGTTCTCCTGCCATGCGTTGGTGCCTGTCGCCTACTTATCGCTGCCGGAATTTCTGAATTCTCCCCCCGATGACATCCGCAACGGAGACGCTCCCGTGATCATCCACGGCGATGCCGCTCGGGTAGATGAACTGGCCATCGCCCGTGCCGGTACTCCCCCATGTACCCAAGGATCGTCCGGCCCGATCGAACTTCTCAATGTGATCGCTGTTGTTCCGCACGACGTAAATATTCCCTTGGCGATCAACCGCTACCCCGGGCTGGCATTCGGATTGAACGGCGCTGGCGCTCGGGTTTCCCCATGCAGCGAGGAAGTGCCCGGTGTCGTCGAAGATCTGCATGCGACTATTGTCGGCGTCGCCGACGATGATCTGATTGTACCGGTTGACGGCGATACCGCTCGGGCACATGAATGCTGCGTCGCCACTGCCTTGGCGACCCCATTGCAGGAGGAAATGACCGTAGCGGTCGAATTTCTGGATGCGATGATTGCCGGCGTCGCCGACATACACCATGCCCTGTCCGTCGACTGCCATTCCGGTCGGGAAGTCGAATTGCCCGTCGCCGGTGCCATGATTGCCCCATTGGAGCAGGAAGCGTCCGGTGCTGTCGAATGCCTGGACACGGTCGTAGTAATCCGAGATGTAGACCGTTCCTCGTTCGTTAACCGCGATACCGCCGGGGATTGGTCCACTGAACCTGAAGACGAACTGCCCATTACCATCGCCGACGTCGCCCCACATCGTGAGGAACTGGCCGCGACTGTCAAACTTTTGCACGCGTTGATTGCCTGCATCGATCACGTAGACATTCCCTTGCCGATCCGTTGCGAGTGCCGTGGGATACCGCAGATCGTGGTCAGTGCGTGACACGAATTCGATGGGAAGTCGAGCGGGCGATGGTACCGGTATCCGCGACGGGATCGGGGTTGCAATGGCGATCGTGCGCGTCGCAGCGGCGGTCGGGGTATTTACCCGCTGCTCCTGGCCGCATGCCGCGAGGAGCACCCCAACCGTCATTGCTGCGGAACCACGGAGGATTTCACGGCGGCTGCGGCGAGATACACATCCGCTGACCGGCGCACGTTCGCCGCTGACATGTTGGCAATCGGAGATCAATTGTGTGCTCAATCCTGGTGCAAATGCCATCTTACGATTCGAGCGCCGCGACGACATCGGCGACACGCGGCGGCAGGCCGGATTGACGCTGCGAGCGGATCAGCGTGCCGTTCAGGAAGAGCGCGAACTCCTCCTCCATGACCGGCGCGAGCGTCAACGACTCGATCCGCTCGTCGAAGCGGGCGAAGAGACGGCGGGCCAGTGCCAGCGCCGCGTCTTCGTATTCGATCCGCTCGAAATAGATCGCGATGTTGAGCGGCGCCATTCAGTCGAGCACCACCGTCACGTCGCCGTCTACGACCTCGACGGGGTAGGTCGTGACGCGCACCTTCGGATCGAAGACCGATTCCCCCGTCTTGATGTCGTACTCCCACTCGTGCCACGGGCAGCGCAGGATCTCCCCCTCGCGCCCGTAGCGGTACTCATACACATCGGAGGGCAGCGCCGTGCCGACGATTTTCCCGAGGCAGACCCGCGAGCCCTGATGGGCGCAGGTGTTCTTCAGGGCGTAGAACGCCCCGTCCACATTGAAGACACCAATCTCCCCGCGCCCGGCGATCCGCACGATCTTCCGCCCCCCCGGCGGTATCTCCTCCGCCCGCCCCACCACATGCCGTTCCATTCGAACCTCCCCGGCTTCATCGTCTCATCCCAGCAGCCGGTCTCCATAGAGGGCGAGGGCGTTGTCGACCATGATGCGGCGATGGAGGCTCTCCGGGATGTCCGCGACCATCGCGAAGGGGTCGCCGAGGAGCCAGTTGGGGTAGTTGCTCGAAAACATCAGCGTCCGCTCCGCCTCGATCATCGCCAGCACCTGCCCCAACTCCGTCGCCCCCGCCATCTCTAAGGGATAGGTCGTCGAGTAAAAATGACGGAGGATGTACGCGCTCGGCGGCTCCTTCACCCACGGCGTCTCGCTCCGCTGCGCCTTCCAGTTCTTGTCGAAGCGCCACATGATGTGCGGCAGCCAGAAGATGCCGCCCTCGCAGAGCACAACCCGCAGCGTCGGGTACTTCTCGAAGACCCCCTCCGTCACCATGCTGACGATGTGCGCCATGTAGTTCTGCGGGATCGACCCGTACCACTCGAAATACGTGCTCGGGTGGCCGACGGCGGTCGAGGGCGGCGACATCCCCGCCCCCTCGCCGCCGAGGTGCAGGGCGAGCGGCAGGCCGTGCCGCGCGCACGCCGCGTAGATCGGGTGGTACTGGCGGCGGCCGAGGGGAGACTCCGACGCGCTGCCCATCAGCACCTGCACCATGCCGGGGTCGTGCGCCAGCCGGTCGATCTCCGCGACCGCCTGCGCCGGGTCCTGCGGCGCGACGAGGATCGAGCCCTTGAAGCAGTCGAAGGGGCGCACCCACGTCTCCAGCGTCCAGTCGTTGACGCCGCGCGCGACCGCTGCGGCCATGTCCGCGTTCGGCTGCACGCTGAGACTGGTGAGGTTCGTCGTCAGGATGGCGAGGTCCACGCCGCGCGCATCGAGGTACGCCTCCTTCACCCACCGGGGATCCCCCGCCGGGTGGGGCTGGCTGTTGCCGTTCGCGGGCGGCTTGGATACATCACCGAACGGATCGCCGACGACCTTGAAGCCATTGCGCGCCATCGGCGGCCCGCCCCGGCGGGTGAACCGGTGCCGCAGCCCCTCCGGGACGAACGGCGCCACCGCACCCCAGTCCGTGATCTGCGGATGCACATCCACATCGATGGCGCGCATCTTCGCCGGGTCGCGCACGCGCTCCCGTGCGATCGTCGGGGCCACCATCAGTGGCCCCGGTGCGACGCGAGCAGGCGGGGGCCGTACATCTCCACGGCGTTGTCGACGAAGATGCGGCGTTTGAGGTCTGCGGGGAAGAACTTGAAGGCGGTGAGCGGGTTGTCGAAGTCCCAGTGCGGGTAGTCGCTGGCGAAGACGACCGTCTTCTCCGCGCGCATCATCTTCAGCAGCGCGAGCAACTGCCCGGTGTCCTCCGGCTCCTCGATCGGCTGCGTGCTCCAGTAGCAGTTGTCGAGGATGTACTCGCTCGGCAACTTTTTCAGGTACGGCACCTCCGCTTTGAGCGCCGGATACAGCCGGTCGAGCCGCCCCATCACATACGGCGCCCAGCAGACACCGCCCTCGATGAAGGCGAACTTCAGGGTCGGGAACTCCTCGAAGACCCCCTCGGCGACCATGCTGACGCAGTGTGCCATCATCGTCTGCGAGTGGTCGGTGTGGAACTCCAGATAGGTCGTCGGGTAGCCGACACCGGTCGGGGCGTTGGCGATCCCCGTCCCCTCGGAGCCGACGTGGATGGCGACGGGCAGGCCATACTCGACGGCGGCGCGATAGATCGGCCAGTAGTGGGGGTTGCCGTAGGGGAGCCGCGCCGCGCTCGGCATCAGCACCTGCACCATGCCGGGGTGGTCGCCGAGGCGGCGGATCTCGCGCGCCGAGCCCTCCGCCTCCTGCGCCGCGACGGCGATCGAGCCCTTGTAGCAATCGTACGGGCGCACCCACTTGGCGAGCGTCCAGTCGTTGTAGGCGCTGACGAGCGCGGCCTGGAAGCGCCAGTCGTGCTGGATGGCGACGCCGATGATCGAGCCGGTGAGGACGCCGAGGTCGATGCGGTACTTGGTCATCAGCTGCTGGACGACCCAGTCCGGATCGCCCGCAGCGAGGCCGTCCTCCTCGCGCACGGAGTCGTCCATCCGGCCCGAGCCCATGTTGGCGTAGTAGCGCCCCGCCGTGCCGGGGCCGCCGTTGTCGAGCCACGGATGCCACTCCGCGGCGAGGAACGGCTTCAACTCCTGCATGCTCGGCAGGTCGTTGTGGATGTCGGTGTCGATCAGACGCAGCGCCACCGCCCTGTCGGCAACGGTCTCGGAACGAGGCTTCATCGCGACTGCCATGCTCAGACCCTCCTTACGGGAACATTCATCACGCCATCATCGTCATTACGGCCATGAACTGGCGACCCCTGCCAGTCTTTCAACCATCCGCCGCCGCCTGATCTTGCGCGTCTCCCCCTGATGTGCTGGCGAGGATGCTCGGCAAGTCTTCAGGGATTATCGTCGGCGCATCGCGGTAGAGGTAACAGGCCGAAACTCGCCGCAGATCCGTCTGGAAAAGCGGCGGTGCCCGCTCGATGCACATCGGCATCGCGTATGGGCAACGGTCCGTGAACTTGCAACTCGCGTCCGTCGGCGTGCCGATCCCCGACGGCGCCTTCGCCGCCGCCCAGAGATGATGAGGGTCCGGCAGCGGGATCGAACCGATCAGCAGCTGCGTGTATGGATGCTGCGGCTTCTGCACGACGAGCTCGACATCCCCCGCCTCCGCCACCACGCCGCGATACAGGACGATAATATTCTCACTGACTTGATACGCAGTCGTCAGATCGTGCGTGATGTAGACAAACGAGATGCCGAACTGCTTGTTCAATTGTGCGAGATTATTTAATATCGTGGCACGTAGCGATGCATCCACCATCGAGACGGGTTCGTCCGCAATGATGATACGCGGCCGGAGCAGAAGCGCGCGTGCCACCATGACGCGCTGTCGTTGCCCGCCACTCAATTGATGCGGGAAGCGGCCCAACGTCTCTTCGGGCCGGAGTCCGACGGCCTGTAGCGCTTCCTCGATCAGCGACCGACGCTCCTTCTTGGAGTGCGCGAGTTTGAACTTCGCCAGCGGCGTCTCTAAGACATGATCCACGTTGTAGAAGGGGTTATAGACCTCGTAGGGGTCCTGAAAGATGACTTGCACTTCACGCAGATAGGTCCGCCGCTCCGCGCGGCTCATGTGCCGCAGGTCTTTCCCCTTATAGCTGACTGTGCCCGACGTCGGGGCGGTCAATCCAAGCAGGAGGCGGGCGAGCGTGGTCTTTCCGCTGCCGCTTTCCCCCACGACTGCGGTGAATGACCGGGGCTGGTCTTCAATCGTGAGGGAGAGATTCTCGAGCGCGACATTCCGCGTCTTCGAGAGCATCCCCCCCCCGAAGATCTTGGTGACATTGCGGGCCTCAAGTAGTGCAGCCATGAGCGCTCCTCAATAGAGATGGCACGCGACCCAATGATCCGGCTGTATTTCCCGAAGCTGCGGCTCTTCGGCGCTACAGCGGTCGAAGGCGCGCGGGCAGCGGGTTCGGAACGGGCAGCCAGAAGGCTTGTCCAAGAGCGAGGGCGTCACACCGGGAATCCCTTGCAGCCCGCCCTTCTGTGCGAGTGACGGCAAGCTGGCGATCAACAGTTGGGTGTACGGATGGAGCGGTGCATCGAAAAGATCGTTCACGCTGCCGAGTTCGGCGAGTTTTCCGGCGTACATCACGCCCAGCCGGGTCACGAACTGCGCCATCAGCCCCATGTCGTGACCGATCAGGATGATCGACGCGCCTAGGTCGTCTTGCACCTCGCGCAATGTCTCCATGATCTGCCGCTGAACGACGACATCCAAGGCGCTCGTCGGCTCATCCGCGATGATCACTTTCGGGCGCATACTGATGGCGATCGCGATCACGACACGCTGCTTCATCCCCCCGCTGAGTTCGTGCGGGAACATCTGCGCGACCTCGGATTTCAACCCGACACGCCGGAACAGTTCGGTGATCCGCTCGTCCATCTCCTGCCGAGTGATGCGCTCCCCGTGATCTTCCAACGCGTCGATGACCTGCTCGCGGACGCGTTTCACCGGGTTGAGAGAGTTCATGGCGCCCTGCGTGACCATGGCGATATCGGCGAGGCGCAGCTGGCGCATCCGCTCGTCCGAGAGAGAGAGGAGGTCCGTCTCCCCAAGGTAGATGTGGCCGCCCTCGATCTTGCCGGGGGACTTGATCAGGCGAATGAGCGCCATCGCGATCGTCGTCTTGCCCGACCCGGACTCGCCGACGAACCCCAACCGCTCGTGCGGCTTGAGGGTGAAACTGACGCCATCCACGGCGCGCACCGCGCCACGCGGCGTGTGGTAGTAGACGCGCAGGCCCTCGACCCGCAGCGTTTCCGCTTGTCGACTATCTTTGGGGCGCGTTCCTGCCGTCACGCCGTCCTCCTTAGGCGCGGATTCGCGATCTCATCCAGCCCGATGGTCAGGAGGAGTAATCCGAAAAAGAGTACTACTAGGACCACGATCGGCGGCATCCACCACCACCACATCCCGCGCAAGAGGGCGCCGAACCGGAGCGACCAATAGATGGTCATGCCGAGCGTGGGTTGGTTCTGGGGGCCGAGGCCGAGCGCTTCGAGGCCGATCGAGAAGAGAATCGCGCCGAACACCGCGCCCACGAAACTCGCGGCGAGGAAGGGGAAGAGATTCGGGAGCAACTCCCGCCCGATGATTTCGAGCGTATTCATCCCCGAGCGCCGCGCGACCTGCACGTACGCGCGCTCGCGCATCGTCAGCACCTGCGCGCGAATGATTCGCGTCGGTTGCCGCCACGCGAGCGACGCGATCACGAGCGCCATCGTGTTGACACTGATGAATGTCTTGATGGAGGCAGCGATGGTGATCAGGATAAGCAAACCGGGGATCGTCAGCAGCGTGTCCACCGCGATCCGGACGACGGCGTCCACGGGGCCGCCGAGGTAGCCCGAGAGGAAACCGAGGATGATCCCGATGCCCAACCCGATCGCGCCGGCGAGGAAACCGATGCGCAGCGTGTCGGGCAGCCCGGCGACCATCGCGGCGAGCAGGTCGCGCCCCTGATCGTCTGTGCCGAGCGGATACGTTCGCGAGGGCGATTGTGCCGGCAATGCACTCAATGGGTCCGCATCGTTCGTGTTGACGAACAGGGGGCCGACAATGCCGATCAGCAGGAGGGTGGCGATCATCGCCAAGCCGATGACCGTCTGCGGATTGCGCCGACAGAATGCGGCGATCGCCTCCGTCGGCGTCCGCTCCCGGAAGATCGTTAGCTCGGGTGCGGGGATGCTCGGCGCTTCGAGGAGATCAGTCGGCAGCCCAGTCATGTCACGCCCTCCTGTAGGTGATCCGCGGGTCGAGGATCGGATAGAGCAAATCAACGATCAGCGTCGCCAGACCGATGACAAGGACCGTGACATAGACAATGCCGTAGATGAGGAAATAGTCCGATCCGGAGATCGCGTTGAACAGGAGCGATCCCATCCCCGGGTAGCCGAAGATCACCTCGACGATCACGACGCCGGAGATGATCGTGCCGAGATTGATCGCGAAGCCCGTGACCTGCGGCAAGATCGCATTGCGTATCGCGTACGAGAAGAAGATACGCCGGTCGCGCAGCCCCTTCGCCTCCGCGAAATTGATGTAATCCTCCCCCTTCGTCGTGATCATCATCCCGCGCATCCCGAGTGCCCAGAATCCGATACCTGTGAGCACGATCGAGAGACCGGGCAGGAATGCATGGCGCATCATGTCGAGCATGAAGGGCATACTGAAATTGGGGATGGCACCGATCGAGTAGCCCCCGGAGAGCGGGAAGACCGTGGCAAGGATCGCGAACAGAAACAACAGGATCAATCCCAGCAAGAACTGCGGGACGGCCGAGAGTGCCATCGCCGGCCCGATCAGAACCCTAAACACCTTGGACGCGCGCGACCATGTGACCAAGGCGCCCAAGAGCGTGCCGAGCGTGAATGAGATCACCAACGAGACGAGCAGCAATCCGACCGTCCACGGAAGGGTCCTGCCGATCATCGTCATCACGCGGTTCGGATAGTTCGCGATGGAGTACCCGAAGTCCAACGTGGCGACATGCTGAAGATAGAGCACATACTGGACGTACAGCGGCTTATCCAGCCCGAACTGCTTGTTGTAGGAGCGCACCATCTCTTCGATGCCGTCCTGCAGCGGCCCGCCCTGCGACGCTTGGCTGACGAGGCGATCCCGCACGGGGTTGCCGGGCGCCAGCCGCGGCAGGATGAAATTGATCGTCGCCGCCGCCCAGAGGACGATGAGGAACTGGAGGACTCTCCGGACAACGTACCCGGCATTCATCCGCGTGTACTCCTTTGTCGCATGCCCCCGGCACGCGCCCCACGCGGATGCCGTGGGGGCGCGTGCACACTCCCCGCGCCGCTATGCCGGCTTCAGGTTGCCGATGAACAGCCCGGCGGCGCCCCGGTGCCACGAGGCCGGGGTAGTGTATGGGCTGTCCGCGTTCGGCCACCCCGTCCAGTACTGTGTATTGACCGGGCAGATCTGATACCACTGCACATTCGGGATGCTCGGCAGATTCGGGATCCAGATCTCCATCGCCTTGTGCCAGAGATCCATGAACTTCGGCGTGCCCCCGGGGACCGTCGCCATCTCATCCATGATCTTGTCGTAGTCGGCATTCTTCCACCGATAGGGATAGAGCGCGGTCTGACCGATCGGGAGCGCGTAGCGGCTATGAAATTGACGCATGCTGAGATAGGGATCGCGCACCGACGCCGATTGGCCGTCAATCCAGACCTCGATGTCTCCCGTTGCTTGGAGTGTGGCCGAATTT
>JBBRIN010000057.1:0-10624 GCA_038221115.1 Tepidisphaerales bacterium | reverse complement strand
GGCTGCCAACAACGCCAGCACGTCCTGCGCGACTGTGGTAAGATCCATGACGGCCTTTCTTGGTCAGATGGTTGTCGATACGCAACTTCCATCAAACCCAATGAAAGGCCATTTTTCTACCTACAAACTCGGCGCGCACCCACCGTCGACCTCGATGTGTTCAATTCCCCTACGTTCTCTCTCAGCTCGCTGACGATCCCCGAGCCGTCCCTCGCGATCTACGCGTTCGCGATCGCCTCACTCGCCACCCGCCGGCGTCGTATCAAAGCAGCGACGCACAACCCCAGGAGGATCGTCCCCGGCTCCGGGATCAACGCGGTGTAATCCAGAATCCGCGCCATTCAGCTTTCTTAACGCGGCAGTACAATCGACGCGCATGACCGCCGCTCCTCTGCTCTTCTGTCCGACTTGCCTCCAAACGCCAGCCGATCCATCGATCGACACCTGCCCGATCTGCGGGATTTCATTGCGACGGCTTCTCGATGCCCATGGCGCGCTTTCTGTGGATTTTCTCTCCGTCCGCGGCTCCTGCTGCTCGACCGGCTGCCGCAACTGCCCGTATCCGTCCGCCCCCACGCCGCGACAATTGACCTGTGAAAAGTGCGGCGCTCCCTTCACCTGCAACCCCCGCGACGGATGCTGGTGTACAGCCATCGCGGTTCCGTCTGCCGCCCTCGCCGACGTTCGCGCCACGTATGGCGACTGTCTCTGTCCGAAGTGCTTGGTTGATGCGGCGTCAGCGATGAGCTGAAGATATTTCGCCTGTGGATCCTCGGCGAAATCGCATTCCCAACATTTCGTCGATCCCGCCGTACCATATTGCAATGTCCTCCAACGCTGACGCTGTTCTCGATTACCAACCGTCCCCGCGTCGCACGCTCCTCAAACGACTCGGCCCCGCTGCCCCTCTTGCCCTTTTCGTGGGAACCTTCCCACCCATCGGCGGATTTATCCTGATCGGCTTCATCTCGCGCCTTGCCCCCTGGCTCCGCGCCCACCCGGCCGCCGGTCCGCTCGTTTATCTTATGGGCGCTGTGCTGCTCACCGGCCTCGCGCTGATGCCGACCTACGCCTTCGCCATCCTGGCCGGCTGGACCTTTAGCTTTGTCCTGGGCTTGCCGCTTTCGATGGCGGCGTTCACTCTCGCCGCGTTACTCGCGTACGCCGCTGCCTCTGTGGCCGCGGGCGATCGGGTTCTCGCGCTGGTTCGCGACCACCCCAAATGGGAAGCCGTCCGCCAATCGCTTCTCGCCAGCGGCCGCGCCCGCTCACTGTGGATTCAAACCCTCCTGCGCCTACCGCCGCTCGCGCCGTTCGCCTCCGTCAACTTCGTCCTCGCCACGACGCGGGCGCCGCTCGGCACTTTTCTTCTCGCCACGCTCATCGGCATGGCGCCCCGCACCGCCGTCGCCGTTTTCGCGGCCGCCCACGCAGCCTCTCTCGACTTCAAATCCAAAGGGCAAGCCTGGACTTTCATTGCCGGCACGGCGATTTCCCTCTTCAGCATCGCACTTCTCGGCCACTACGCCACCCGCGCCGCCCGCCGGGCCACCGCCCAGCTCCCTGTTCCCCCCGATCATCATTCGTGATTCATCATTGATTCGCGAATTCGATTTTCGTCATTTCGCCGCTCCTTCTTTCCCAAAGTCCTTCCTCCATCGCGCAACCAGCTTGCCCTCATCGGCCGGCACCACATAAATCTTCCCGTTCACAGTCTTCTTTTCCCCCGCCGCAAGCCCCCCGATCCGAAAGTCCGAGTGCAGGCATGCAAACACTCCCTGAAATAACTCCTGACACGGCTCAAACGCCACGGCCAGCATCATCTTCTCATCCCCCGAGTAACACCCGATCAACGAATGATCCGGCACGTTTGGATTCAATGGCCGCGGATTCACATCTCCTCGATCGATCCCGCGCATCGCCCATACCTGCCCAGGCGTATACAACGCCTCTGTCGCCCATCCCTCTGTCGGCATCCGGTGCAGCTTCCCCCCTTGAAAGATGAAGCATTTCCCAAGGTACGTCTCCTTGTCTTTTCCCGTAAACCGCTCCACCCGCACGCAGGGCTGCCCCCAATCCACCTCCGACGCCTTCTCGCTGGCATTATTCGCCACGAGTTTGAAATCCACCTCGTCCGCCCCCGCCGTAATCTCATGCTCGACGACAACGCCATCGGCTAAGGTTGACTGCAAGCGAATCACTCGACCCTCGGCATCAGCCGACACCAGCCGCGTCTGATGTTTGATGACGGTTTGCTTCCACTCCCTCTTGGTCGACCCCGCGCGGCAGAACGCCTCCAGATATAGCACCCTGATCTCTTTTCCCGGGACCCATTCCCCGCTGACCGTGAGATAATTGTCTTTCCACGCCACGCGCAGATGTTCCGGCTCAGCGGCAAACGCCGCCGAAGTCGCCAAGTACGCTGCCAACGCAAAAATGATTCGCCTCATCGGCCGACTCCTTCCCATGACTTTCCTCATAGCTCTTACCCGCCTCGGCTCAATAACGTGGCATGCGTTTTCGCCCTTGAGCCGGCGCAATAGCCTTTTCCTGTGCGCGTCTGCGTTATACTATTCCTGGCGCGCCGAGCCCAAACCGAGCAACCCATGACCAGGTTTTTTCTTCTCTTCACCTTCTGTCTCCTCTCCCTGCAAACGCTCGCCGACGACCCCAAACCCACTCTGTACCTCATCGGCGACTCCACCGTCAAAACCAGCGACAAGGTCCTCCAAGGTTGGGGCACGCCGATCGCCGATCTCTTCGACGCGTCTAAAATCAATGGCCAGAATCGCGCCCTCGGCGGGCGCTCCAGCCGCACCTTCTACACCGAAGGCCTCTGGACGAAGGTGCTGACTGACCTGAAGTCCGGCGATTACGTGATCATGCAGTTCGGGCATAACGATGGCGGATCCCTCGACAAGGCACCGCGCCCCCGCGCGTCTCTCAAAGGCAACGGCGAAGAAACCAAAGACGTCGTCGTCGAGCCCACCAATACACCCGAAACCGTTCACACCTACGGCTGGTACCTTCGCAAATATATCACCGACGCCAAATCCAAGGGTGCGACGCCAATCGTCTGTTCCCCCATCCCAAGAAACATCTGGAAGGACGATAGAGTTACCCGCGCCGGCAACGACTACGGTAAATGGGCCGCCGAAGCCGCCAAGGCCGAGTCAGTCCCGTTCATCGACCTGAACGAGATCATCGCCAAACATTACGAAGCCGAAGGGCAGGACAAGGTGAAGTCCACGTACTTCACTGCCGCCGACCACACGCACACGACGCACCCCGGCGCCGCCGTTAACGCCGCCTGTGTCGCCGAAGGCATCCGCGCCTTGGCCGACTGCAAGCTGAAGGATTACCTGCTCCCCGAATAGAAGTCCCAACCCGGAAGGATCCCCCATGCCTAAATTGACCGTCGAAGGCGCCGCCACTGTCGAAGTGCCGCAAGGTAAGCGGCTTGTTCTCGCGCTGGAAGACGAAGCGAAGATCGACCAGATGCATGCGTGCGGCGGCTTTGCGCGGTGCACGACGTGCCGCGTGGAATTCGTGGCCGGTGAGCCATCGCAGATGACGCAGGCCGAGAAGGACGTATTGGCTGCGCGCGGGCTGAGCGGCACGCCCGGCCTGCGGCTGAGTTGTCAGATCAAATGCGATCAGGACATGACGGTGCGGGCAAACAGCCGCTTATCGACGACGCCGAACCGCGCCGATGCGGGTCGACGGCCCGCCGATGAAATCACGCCGCCCCCAGTCTGGGTGAACAAATAGCCCGATTCTAGCGCCGGCGTGGGCGCAGGCACGCCAAGGCGCCAAGTGCGAACAGAGCGACGGAGGTCGGCTCCGGAACGATCATGAACGCCTGACCCGCCGTGCCGCTTGGCCCAATCGCCGTGTCGGTGAGGACATAGATCTCCCCATTGGCATCCTCGCCCATTCCTTTGATGTACACGCCGCCGAGCGCCTGAAGGCCTCCGAGCATTTCGTTGATGACGCCGGTGTTGAGGTCTGCATAGAAAAGCCGTCCGCCGGGGCTTCCGATGCCGCCGGCGCCGGCGTATTCGGCGAAAACATACTTCCCCTGGAGCAGCGGCATGATCGACCCGCGGTAGACGAAACCACCCACAATCGCGGTGCCTTGGGTGTGATCATACTCGACGAGGGGATCGATCAGCCCGGCGGGCGTGCCTGGATTGTTGCCGGTGACGTTGCCGGTGGCGGGGTCGAAGGTGAACGTGCCCTCTTTGGTGTGCCACCCGTAGTTTCCGCCAGCGGTGATTTTGTCGACCTCCTCAATGTTGTTTTGCCCAACGTCGGCGGCGATCAGATCGTGGGTGCCGCCGCGGTCGAAGCTCATGCGGTAGACGTTGCGCACGCCGTAGGCGTAGATTTCCTGGGCCTTGGTGTTGTCGCCGGCGAAGGGATTGGTGTTGGGGATGCTGTAGGAGATGCCGGGCCCGGTGCCGGCACCACCGGCACCACCGTGCGGGTCGATGCGGAGGATCTTTCCCAGGACGTTGCCCGCGTCGGTGGTCTGCGCATTGCCGACAACGGCGACGTGACCGGTGTTGGCGCCCCCGTTCGTGTCGTTCGAGCCGCCGCCGTCGCCGTCGGCGAAGTAGAGCATCTTGTCGGGCCCAAAGTGGATGGAGCCGGCGTCGTGGTTAAAGCTGGGGTGGCCGATGCGAATGATCTCGCGGCGGTTGGCGAGGTTACTGGTGTCGATCGCGTCGGGGCTGGCGTCGCTGACCGTCCATTCGGCGAGGACGTCGTGATGATTGGTGCTGCCACTGGCGGGCGTGATGTAGGTGGGGGTGCCGCTGGTGGCGGGCTCGCTGGAGTAGGTGTAAACCTTGCGGAAGCCGGCGGCGCCTTGGGTGTTGAAATCGGGGTCGAAGGCGAAACCGAGCAGGCCGCGCTCATCGTAGGTGATGCTGCCGTTGCTGGTGCGGAAGGGGGCGAGGCGGCTGGAAACATCGAGGAAGGGAGTGGTCTGAAGCACCCCGTTCTTGATCAGCCGCACTTGCCCGCTTTGTTCGGTGATGAACCTGCGGCCGGTGTTGTCGGGGGACTCGCGCAGATCAACCGGTGAGGTGAACGTCGATGCAACGGCCGTCAGGCGGATCGTCACGCCCGGCGTCGGCCCCGGGAGCAGCACGGCGGCCGCGTAGGTAGATCGAGCCTGGAAGTGCAAATGTGGCGAGGGCGGCAATCGCTAGCGCAGCGGAACAACGCGTGCGGGGCAGGCTCGGCATGCTCGGCTCCTCCAGGGCCTCGTGCACTGTGGCATGAATGTACCACGGCGCGATATCAAGCGATGCCATGAAAATCGTCTGCAAATTTTGCATTCGAGGCATGGGAAAAGGCCAAATGCTGCGGGCGGGAGTCGAACCCGCACCATTCGAGTTTTAAGCCCGATGCCTCTGCCAATTGGGCTACCGCAGCGATGCCGCAAGCAGGATTTGAACCTGCAACAGCCGGTTTCTGAGACCGGCGCCTCTGCCGTTGGGCTACTGCGGCGATGAATTTTCGACAACGGATGGAGCAGGATTCGAACCTGCACGGCGACGGTGGTGTCCGCAGCCTGACCGTTTAGCAGACGGCCGCCCCGCGCCGGTGGGGCCAGTCCATCCAATCTTCTTGCGCACGCCTCGTACGGGATTCGAACCCGTTCCAGCGCTTAGACAGAGCGCCGTGCGGCCATCACACTCACGAGACTTGAGCCTCACAGGGCGATCTGGGGAATCGAACCCTCGCCACGACGTTCACAGCGTCGCGTGCTGCCACTACACCAAAACCGCCGTTGTTTCATGCGCGCCGCATCGGATCAATCAGCGCGCAGACCCGCCAGGAATCGAACCTGGACCTCAGGCTTCGCAGGCCTGCGTGGTGTCCGTTCCACCACGGGGACTTGTTATTGCACGCGCCTCCGCCAGGAATCGAACCTGGAACCCGGCGTTCGAAGCGCCGGATGATGTCCGTTTCAACACGGGGGCGAAGTTTGGCGGACACGCCGGTAAATCAGTATTTTCAGGCTCCTTTTGGAAAAAAAGAAACCCCGAAGTCCGGCGTGCCGGGCTTCGGGGCTGTGGTTCGCAAATGATGCGTGAACAGTCCTTCTACCCGGTATGCCAAGGGCGATCACTGCGCAAATCGCGCAGCGCGGCGCGGCTAAGCAGCCGTAAGGCATGGCGGGGATGAAGGATGGCGAACGTCATGGGCAATGTCCTTATCGTCGTAACGTCCAGGAGGCTGGGATTATTTCAGCCTCTCGTTTTCTTCATCCACCCGCTGATACCGGTACAGGGCCTTCCATAACCCGGTGATCTTCTCCGCCGCCACCGTTTGCGGGCGGTACTTCTCGTTGCGGGGCTGGAGGCGGATCGTCGCGTGATTCTTGTCGTCAGTTTCGAAGAAGACGCGCTTGAACGTGGTTTGGCCGTCGTCGAAGCGGACGAAGCAATCATCGCCGTTTTTGGGCGTCGCGGCGGGGGAGAAGATCACGATGTCGCCCTGGCGGTACTTGGGGATCATCGAGTCGCCGTGTACCCGGGCGGCGAAGGCATCCTTGTCGCGGACATCGGGGCAGCCGATGTAATCGTCGGCCACGCCCTTCGGGTAGGACAGATCGGTGAAATCCCGCGGATAACCCGCGGAGACTTTGTTGACCACCGGCACAACGTTGGCGGCAATCTGCTCGACGTTGCCCGCCGAATGCTCGACCAGCTCCTGCAGCACGCCGGAAAGATAGGCGGCGTCCAGGTTAATGGGGGAAGAGGGTTCAGGGTTTGGGGTTCGGGGTTCAGTGGAGGAGGAGCCGGCTGGCTTTTGCCTTTCTGAACCCTGAGCCCCGAACCCCGAACCCTTGTTGAGCAACCGCCCCAGCATGACGCGCACATCATGCGGCGTGCGCTGGAGTTGGGCCTGGCTCACCAGTTCGCCGGGCGTGAAGCCGAGCGTCTGCTCGAGCCGGCGGAGCTTGTCGTCGCTCGGCGGATTGGGAACGCGCCCGGTTTCGATCAGCGAAAGATAAGGCTTGGAGATGCTGGTGCGGCCGGAAAGCTCGTCGAGCGTGAGGCCGAGCCGCCGGCGCTGGCGGCGCAGCTTTGGGCCCAGATCGGCCATCAGCTTGCCGTCCAGGCTGGCGCTAAAATCAAACGCGGCGAGAGTGGAGGTGGATGCCTTTTTGACGACGGCATGGGTAGTGGCGCGAGATTCCATGGGACAACTCCTGCGTTCAGGTAAAAGGACGACGCTTCCGTGCAAAGCGTCCTCCTGACGCACGGCTCAATCCGTTCACCCGCACGATTCCATCGAGCGGGTGGATGTTTTGGTGGGTCGCCGGCCGGAGGAGAAGGTCAGTCACAACCCAAGAGGCGGCTCGGCAATCCAGCGCAGGATAGGTTACTTTACAAAACCCTAACTAGCAATACCTTTCTCGGATCAGTTCAATGGGGGTTAAACAAACGGAAGCGATGTGATCCGGCGGTTTTCGGTGAAAAACGCCACCCGGAATAACCAAACCGTCAACCGTTGGCTACGCAGCGGTCGAGATACTCGCGCGATTTATTGATCGCGGCGGTGACCTCGCTCGCCATAGGAAGGATCGGCACGCCGCGCGGCGTCGGGTGCATGAGGATCTCAACGAATCCCGAGAAATGAATCTTCCGCAGCGATCGCACGATCGGCAGGTAATCCAATCCGCCGCCGTACCCCGGAAGCTGCAACATTTCTTCATCCTTCGGAAGCTTCACTATGAAGCCGTGTCCATATTCCTGTGCATAAAAGAAGAAGAGCTGTTTGCCGAGCATTTCAATCAGTGCCGGCATCTGATCCGCCCACGCGTGCAGATGATGTGGCGCGAACGCGACGCCAAGCCGGGGTGAGGTATTGAACTCGGCGAAATACCGCAGCGAATCCGGGTGCGAGAGCAGCGATCCGGCATGATTCTCCAGCGCGATGCTCACCCCCAGCTCTTCCGCCGCCGCGGCATGGGGCTTCATCCGCTCGAGGAATTGTTTGATCTCCCGCTTGGCCTCTTCACCCGCGGGGTCCTTCAATCGCGGGGTTCCCGTGAGCACCATGCCGCTGCCGTGGCGCTTCACGAACTTCAACTCGTCTCCAACCCCAAACGCCCCGAGCGGGTATCGCGTGCTCAGCCCCAGCTTCACGCCATGCTTCTGCAAGAGCGCTGCAAACGCCTCCTCCCCCATCTCGTTAATCTGCTCACGCTGGTTCCCGTGATTCATGCACCAGATGTCAATGTAATCTGTCCCCGCCTTGCGCACCTCGGCCAGCACGGTGTCGAGCGGCAGGGTGCCGTACATCGCAGACGCAAGCACATAGTTGAGCCGAAACGGCTTCTCTTCCGCAGCCGCACCACCAGAAATGACGACCGCCGCCGCCCCCGTAGCGACTCCAGCAGCTACCCGCTGAACGAACTGACGGCGCGAAATCAACGGCATCGCGCTCCCTTATCGGCGAACCGCTGCCGCCTCGCGCGCCCGAATCAACATCTTGATCCACGGCGCGACGTAGTGGCCGTTGTCGTGGTAGGTCCGTCCGCTGACCATGTTGCCATCGATCACGCACGCCTCGTTCACGTACGTTCCCCCCACGGATTCGATATCGAACTTGCACTTGGCCACCGTCGCGGCGCGCCGACCCTTCAGGCACCCCGCGTACGCCGGAATCTCGATTCCATGACACACACATGCCACCGGTTTGTTCGTCTCATAGAAGTGCCGCGTGATGCGAATCAGATCAGGGTCGTAGCGGATATATTCCGGCGCTCGGCCGCCCGAGAACATGATGCCGAGATAGTCGTTCGGGTCGATTTCCTTAAACGCCACGTCGGCGTCGATGGAGTACCCTTCCCACTCCTTGGTGATGGTCCACCCTGGCTTCACTTCGTGCAGCACCATCTGGTATCGCCGCTTCTCCGGCGCAGCGACGACCGGTTGAAAGCCGTCCTCGATTAGCCGGTAGTACGGATAGAGCGTATCCACCGTCTCAGTGGCGTCCCCAACAATAATCAGGACCTTGCTCATTTCAACTCCTCGGAAAACGTCCACGAATCTCACGAATGAGCACGAATAAGAAAGAGAAATCAGAGGCCGAAAGCTAAAGCAGGTATTCCTCTGCTTTTCATTCGTGCCGATTCGTGAGATTCGTGGACGGTCTATTGTACGCTCACTGAGGGTCGTTGTTTTCGGGGCGGCCTTCGAGGTAGAACCAGTTGTGGATCGGCTTGAGAATCTGGATCACCTCATTCATCAATGGCTCGTCCACCGGTTCGGCCGCCCACTTGGCCCAGAGATCAACGTTTTTGGGATTTGCTGACCCGACCACGCAGGTCGCCATGTCCGGGTTGCGGATGGAGAACTGCAGCGCGAGCTTGGCGATGTCGGAGCCCTTGCTCTCGGCGTGCCTGGCCGCCTTTGCGGCCACCTCGCGCACCAGCGGCGTTGCCTTGTGCCAAACCGGCAGCGGCGCGTTCGTCAGCAGCCGCGCGCTGAACGGTGCGGCGTTCATGATCCCCACGTTCTTTTGCTTCAGGTAAGGCACCAGGTCCGCCAGCATCGTGTTCTGCAGCGTGTAATGGTTGTAGCTCAGGATCACGTCGAGCGGCGCGCGGTCCACGATGAACTTGAACATCTTCATCGGATACCCGCTGACGCCGATGAACTTCACCTTCCCTTGCTGCTGCACCTTCCGCAATGTCGGCAACGTTTCGTCGAGGATTTGCTGCATGTCGACGAACTCGATGTCGTGGCAGAGCATGATGTCGAGGTGATCGACCTTCATGCGCTCCAGCGAGATATCGACCGACTCGACCACGCGGCGGGCGGAAAAGTCGAAGTGCGCGCCGGAATAGCGTCCGAGCTTGGAGCCGAGGATGTACGTGTCGCGCGGGATGCCGCGCAGGGCTACGCCGAGCAACACTTCGGACATGCCGCGGCCGTAGAAGGGCGACGTGTCGATGAAGTTCATCCCCAGGTCGAGTGCCACGCGGACCGAGCGCAGTGCTTCATTGAGGTCAACCTGGCGAAATTCCTGCCCGAGTGATGAAGCTCCGAAGGAGAGGATCGGGAGATGAAGGCCGGTATTGCCAAGGGGTCGGGTTTGCATGGTGAATGGCATGGGCTCGTCGCCCAAGTTTCTAATCAGTACCACCGAATTTGATAGACCGTCCAAGATGCAGCGTCTTCACATCCTCACCCCGATCGACAACAGCAGGTTCGCAAACCGCTGCTGGTCCGCCGTCTGGATCGTCAACACATGGTCGATCGTCTCGACCGCCTTGTAGAAGTCCCACTTCGCGATCGGCTCCAGCGTCAGCTTCGATCCCGCCTGCTGGAGGACGCGCCGGTATTCGGCCCACACGGGCGGGTCTTCGGTCAGGGAGTATTGGCCCGCCGTCTCGTACATCATCGTGTTGACCGCCTCGATCGGCATCGCGGACAGCACGGCCTGGAGCGCCTGCGTGCAACTGACGACGCCGGGCATCAGGTTGAGGCAGACGACCTCGGCATTCGGCCCCTTCTTGGACGACGCCGGATAGTTGCCGTCCGCGATCAGGATCGTCGCGTGGTGGCCGGCCCGGCCGAGAACTTCGTTGATC
>JBBRIN010000056.1:0-10659 GCA_038221115.1 Tepidisphaerales bacterium | reverse complement strand
CACGGATGGTCTGATCAATGAATACGGCAATCCCTGTGAGGCGATCCACAATCGCGAGCTGATTCACACGCTGCCGCTGGAGGGTCTCGAACATTTTTCCATGGATGGGGTGGATTACGAGGCGTTCAACACGTCGGGCGGCGTGGGCACGCTGTGCCAGACCCTTGCCGGGAAGGTGCGGACGCTCGATTACAAGACGATTCGATATCGCGGGCACCGCGACCTCATCGCATTTCTCATGAATGAGCTGCACCTCAACAGCCGGCGCGATGTGTTGAAGGACATCCTCGAAAAGGCCGTGCCGATGACGCCGCAGGACGTGGTGCTGATCTTCTGTACCGTCACGGGCTGGAAGGACGGGCAGCTGACGCAGCTGACGGACGCCCGTAAGATTTATCATGGCGAATGTCTCGGTGAGAGGTGGGGCGCGATCCAGATTACAACGGCCGCCGGCGCCTGCGCGGTGCTGGACCTGCAACTGAATCGCGCCAAGCGACGCAAAGGATTTGCGCGGCAGGAGGACATCGGGTTGGACGAGTTCCTGGCGAACCGCTTCGGGCGGTACTACGCGTGCATGCCGCAGGAACATGGCGCGCAGACGCCCCCATGGGTGCGGCGATGATCCCCTGAGGCGCGAAGGGTGAATATGGAACGCGATGTGTTAAGCCGACTCGGAATCACCGACGCCGTAAGCGGTTGTTGGATCGGCGCCGATGCGCGGCTGACCTCTGGCAAGCCGATCACGGCGCGGTCGCCGATCGATGGCCGGACGCTGGCGACGATAACCTCGGCGGGCGCTGGGGATGTTTCGGCGGCGGTGGACGCAGCACAAGAAGCATTTCTCAAGTGGCGGCTCGTACCCGCGCCGCGCCGCGGCGAACTCGTTCGCCTCATTGCTCGGAGATTGCGCGAGCAGAAGGAGGATCTGGCTGCGCTGGTCACGCTGGAATCAGGAAAGATTGCCAGCGAGGCACTCGGCGAAGTGCAGGAGATGATCGACGTCGCTGATTTTGCGGTGGGGTTATCGCGGCAACTGTACGGCCTGACTATCGCCAGCGAGCGCTCCGGCCATCGAATGATGGAACAATGGCACCCCCTCGGGCCGGTGGGGGTGATCACTGCATTCAATTTTCCCGTGGCGGTGTGGGCTTGGAACACGATGTTGGCGCTGGTGTGCGGCGATCCGGTCATCTGGAAGCCATCCGAGAAAACGCCTCTGTGCGCGGTGGCCTGTCATCGGATCGCGTGTTCGGCGGCTGCGGAAATGGCCGATGCGCCGTCCGGGTTGCTGAGCCTCGTGATCGGCGACGCCGGCGACGTCGGTCAGCCACTGGCGGCGAACAATCAGGTGCCCCTGATCTCCGCGACGGGATCAACCCATATGGGCAGAGCCGTGGCCGAGGTGGCGGCGCGCCGGTTGGGCCGATCGCTCCTGGAGTTGGGTGGCAATAACGGCTTGGTGCTCGCGCCGTCTGCCGACCTGGATCTAGCGACCCGTGCGATCGTTTTCGCGGCCGCGGGGACCGCCGGCCAGCGGTGTACCACACTTCGCCGCCTGATCGCGCATCGCGACGTGCGCGATGAGATCGTGCGTCGCCTGCAGCGCGTCTACGCAAACATCAAGATCGGCGATCCGCGGGAAGCAGGCGTCCTCATCGGGCCGCTGATCGACGAAGCGGCGTGGCAGGGCATGACCCGCGCGCTGGCGGCGGCACGAACCGCAGGGGCTGTCATCCACGGCGGTGAGCGCATCATCAACGGCGTGCCCGCCGGCGGAGTGTACGTCCGCCCGGCGATCGTCGAGATCCGCCCTGACGTGCCGATCGTGCGCGAGGAAACGTTCGCGCCGATCCTCTATG
Source organism: Tepidisphaerales bacterium (assembly GCA_038221115.1). Classification (GTDB taxonomy): domain Bacteria; phylum Planctomycetota; class Phycisphaerae; order Tepidisphaerales; family Tepidisphaeraceae; genus JANXVV01. The sequence goes on along the minus strand of JBBRIN010000056.1, from coordinate 8,800 downwards.
TGATGAGCTATGACACCCTTCCAGAGGCGATCGCCATTCACAACGACGTGCCGCAAGGGTTGGCGTCGGCCATCTTCACCAACGACCTGCGCGAGGCCGAGGAGTTTTTGTCGGCCGCCGGCAGCGATTGCGGGATCGCGAACGTGAACATCGGCACCAGCGGCGCGGAGATCGGCGGCGAGTTCGGTGGAGAGAAACAAACCGGCGGCGGCCGCGAGAGTGGCTCGGATGCCTGGAAGGCCTACATGCGCCGCGTCACGAACACGATCAACTACTCAAAAGACCTGCCGTTGGCGCAGGGGGTGTCGTTCGACGTTTGACCCGTTTGGGGATAGCGGGGGTGTTTTTCCTTGACGGGGGTCGGCCGCGCGGGTTATTCATAGGACGGGCCAATTGGCCCACGGCCGATGGCCTTTGGCCCAAGCTAGGTCATTGCACCGAAATGGATTCTGCACATAGGTTTAGGCTAATTCGAATGGCTGACGAGCCGGTCCTGTCGCTGTCAGGAGATGCGCCGCGCGTGCGGGCGATCCGCAGTCTGCGCGAGTGGATCGAGCAGGGGGTTCTACGTCCCGGAGAGCCGCTGCCGCCGGAGCGGGTATTGGCGCAGAAGCTAAACGTAGGGCGGGCCACACTGCAACGGGCGCTGGCGGTCCTGGAGACCGAGGGGTTGCTGCGCTTTCACGGGGGACACACGCGAATCGTCGTCGACATGCGGCAGGCCGCGCCGGGCATGATTCAGAATGCCGTGGCGCTGCTGTCGTTTTACCGCGAGGTCAGTTCCAAAGAGATTCGCAGCAACTGGACGGAGATGACCTGCCGTGGCGCGCTCGAGGAGATCCGCAACCAGGGGCGCAATGCCCTGTCGTTTTATCTCGATCAAATGGCGCCGGACGATGTGGCGAAGCTGGCGGCGGACCATCCGATGGGAGTCGTGATTCCGGAGAGCAGTTATCCGCCGCGCCCCATCGCGCGGGAGTTGCTGGACAAGCTGATCGAGTGCCAGGTTCGCTTCGTGGTGTACGGCGATTGGGTGCAGTGGGCGAAGTTCGATCGCGTCGCTTCGGATCACGAGACCGGGAACTATGAGTTGACGCGCTGGTTGGTGGGGCAGGGGTGCCGGCGGATTCTCATGCTATGGCCGGAGCCGGCAGATGCTTGGTGGGCCAAGGCGCGGCGCGTGGGGCACGAGCGGGCGCTGCGCGAGGTGGGCGTGCAACCGCTGCCGTTGCGCAAGATGCTGGCGCCGCCGACGAGCGGGTGGGATGAGCACGCGACGCCCGCCGAGCGGTTCAACGCCCAGGCGCGGTATTTCGCGGGGCATCTGTACGATTACATGGACGCCCCCGAGCCGATCGACGCCATCATGTTGCCGACGGATCTTTTCGTTCCGCCGGTGATCGCGGCGTGTCGCGTGCTCGGGCGGCGGCCCAATCAGGATTTGCTGGTCGCGGGCTACGACAACTATTGGGAGGACAACCCGGCGCAGCAGTTTGAGCCGTTGGGCCCTGCCGCGACGGTGGACAAACTGAACGGCGAGCTGGGCAAGGAGATGGTGCAGCTATTGGCGGCGCGGGCCGCGGGAAAGCTGCCGGCCGAGCCGCAGTGCCGAAGGGTGATCCCGAAGCTGATCGTGACCAAGGAGCGGCATCGGATCGTGGACAGTGCTTGTTCGATCTACGCGGATATGCCGGATTAACGACATTCCGAAGTTGATGTCGCGATCGATTATCCAACGCGGCGCGGCGTGACCAGGCCTTCGCCGCCGTCGGCGATGGATTGGATGCCGCGAAGGATATCGCTGGCCGAGCGGAACGGTGGGTTGTTCAGGTCCTTGGGGCGAAGCACTTCTTCGGTCAGTCGCTTCAGCGCGTGGGCCTCGCGACCGCGGGGGTCGTAATTAACCAGGCCGGTGAAATCGGGGTTGCGCAGGGGGTTGTTAATCTGAAGGGCGAGGTAGAAGAAGTCGACCGACTTGTCCACCTTTTGATAACCGTTCTGGATGATCGGCGACGTAACGCGGCCGCTGAGGGTCATGCGCTCGAGCATGCGCTGAATCTCGCTGGTGCGCATCAATTCATCGTAGAGCGTTTCGAGCAGAGGATTTTCAGACAGGTTTTCACCGACGCGGACGGCGGAGCCGAAGTCGACGAAGCCGACGCCGCGCTCGGTGACGACGATGTTGTCGAGCCGCAGGTCCAGGTGGATGACGCCGACGGTGTCGTGGAGGACGTGCAACAGTTCAGCGCACTGGCGGGCGAATTCTACTTGCGAAATGGGGCGGCCGCCGTTGCGCAGCCAGTTCATGCGCAGCCGGCGGACGAAGCCGCGGCTGTCGGTTTCCATGTCGAGCAGGCGGGGAACCTTGCCGGCGTATTTGGCCGGCAGATCGCGCTGCAGCAGTTGGAGCATGCCCGCTTCGCGGGTGAGGAATAAGGGGAAGATCTTCTCCGTGAATTTGCGCGAGCGCTTCAGGATGATGTCTTCGGCGACTTCGGGAAATCGCTTGCGAAGCCGGGCGGCGACGCGCTCGGCGGAAGGGACTTCTTTAAGCACGGTACACGTCTCGCTGGATCGGGACGGGCAGACGAGCTGCACGTGGTAGGTGAATCGGTCGGATGACTCGCGCGGAAGGACGAGTGAAGTTTTGCGGGCGAGAAAGTAATGAGTCAGACGACCGAAGAACGGGATCCTGGAGCCGGAGCGGACCACGGCGGGGCCGCGAATCCCCTCGAACCCGCGCTCGATAAATCGTTGCGCCACCTCGCGCGTCTGACGGCGGCTTTTGGAGGCGTATAAAAAGAGGCCGCCCCAGCGAAGGCGATGGAACACGTCGTCGGGGTCGCGGGGTTCTTCACCGGCCGCGAAAACGTAATCCACCTGCGCGCGAGCATCCACCGCGCCGATGGGCTGCCGCAACAAATGCTGGAACTCCGCATCCTGCGACAAAACGGATTGCACCACGGTGTCAATCAAGGGGCGACGTTCGACGGCCGTCTCGGTGACGTTCAAAAGCACCTCGGAAAATCTTTGCCCCGTTGCGCCGGGGCCGGTGCGCCTTCATCATCCCTGGCAATGGTACTTGATTCGGTAGGGCGGGTTCGAGGGCTGTTTTATAGAATTCCCACAATTACTGCTTTCTTCGCCCGCGCCCGGGGTGAAACGGGGTGAACGATGAGGGGACTGCCGGAGCCTTTATGAGGCCGATGACGCGGGTGTGCCGGTCGGAGTGGTTCCGCCCGCGGCGCCGGGCTTGGCCGAGCGGCCCTGGAACAAACTGTGCAGGAAAATCAGCCCTACCCCTACGCAGAGAAGTACGTCGGCGACGTTGAAGATCCACGGGAAAACCTCGCGGTCCGTCCAGGGCCAATGCCAGCCGGGCAGGGCATAAATCATGTCGCGGACGTAGCCATATTTGACGCGGTCGTACATGTTGCCGAGCACACCGGCCAGCAGCATCCCGAGCACGACCTGGTAAAGGCGGTGCTTTCCGCTGGTGGCGAACAGGTAAGTGAGAAACAGGATGGCAGCAATCGAGATGAGCACGAACGCCATCTGCTTCCCCTGCCCGATTCCGAAGACGGCCCCTTCATTCACGGTGACGTTGAAGTGCAGCCAATGGGGGACGGCGACGTAGCCGTGGGTTTCGAGAAGATCCGGTCGGGTGTGGACGGCCCATCGCGAGCGATTGAATTCCGGATCCGAATATCGAATCACGCCCGCGGCGAGTTTTTCGAACGCGATGTGCTTGGTCCACAAGTCGAGGCCCAAGCCGATCAACACGGTGAGAAAAAACCGCGCCAAGGCGGCAGGCGACCGGAGGTTCTCGGTGGGGAACAAAGGCTTGGCGCGCATCGGCGGATCATAGTGCGCAAAAGGGAAAGGCAGAAGGGCGCTTTAGCGGACGCCGCGCTGCTCGATCTTCCGGGCGTAATCGATCGAGTAGCGGGCCCAGGGTTGCGCTTCGAGGCGCGGCTTGCCGATGGGCTTGCCGGTGCCTTCGCAGAGGCCGTAGGTGCCGTCTTGAATCTTTGCCAACGCGGAGTTGATTTCGCGCAGGAGATTGCGGTCCTTTTCCATCAGGCCCAACGTGAACTCCTGCTCATAATTGTCGGTGCCCATGTCCGCCATGTGCAGAGGCAGGTTGGACAGGTTGCTGCTGCCGCCGCGCTGCAGGGCCTCGTGTTCCATCGAGGACATGTCCCCCACCAGCTCGCGGCGCTTGGCGAGCAACATGTCGCGGAAGTGCTCGAGCTCGGCGGAGCGAAGACCCATCTGGTTCTTGGCGGGCTTCATGTCGGTGGGGACCGGCGTCGCAATCGCAAAGCCTCGGCGCTCGCCGTCCCTTTTCCCAAGCTTGAAAAACTTGTCGGCTGCCGGTGACTTCGCCATCGCCTTCAGCGCTTTGCTGGGGATGAGCGGCGCCTTAGCGGCGGCCGCGACGGGTTTCCCGTTCTTGGCAGCCGCGACTGCCGCCGGACGGGATGCCGTGGGGGCGAGCTTGGATTTTGTCGTCGCCTTCTTAACCACCGGCTTCGTGAACTTCACGGACTTGACGGCCTTCGACTGCGGCTTGGCAGGCGCTTTCAGATGAGGCTTGACGGAATGTTTCGCTGAGGCTTTAACCGCGGACTTTCCCCCCGATTTTACGGCGGCGGCCTTTTTGGACGTTGCCTTTGCCACGGATTAACCCTCAAACCTTTCCTGCGTTAACGGCCGGATCGGAAGCCCGGCGACGCATTGAGAGACAGGCCTTCATCCTTCAAAGATGAGCCCCGCAAGTATACCAAAAGCTGTGCAATCGTCAAGGCTTGCCATAACGCACTTCCAGGGTGCTTTTGGCCTACCGTCGGGGCCAGTGCAGGCCGTTACCGCCAAAGGCGCGCGCACGGACCGGCGTAGCTCCCATCGTTTGACACCCTTCATCGCCGCATTACAGTGCCCGTCCGATGAAAATCAGCCTTGAATGGCTCAGCGAATTCCTTCCCGGTCCGCTCCGCCCCGCTGAGTTGGGGGATGCGCTGACGCACGGCGGCCTTCCCGTGGAAGTCTTCGAGAAGCATGGTGACGACGATGTGATTGACGTGGAGGTGACCAGCAACCGCGGCGATTGCCTCTCCCACCTGGGTGTGGCCCGCGAGTTGGGGGCGCTGCTCGATCGGCCCTCAAAGGAACCGAGCCCACGTGCCGCCGAATCGCCAACCCCCGCGTCTTCAGTGATGGCTGTGCGCATCGACGCGCCGGATTTCTGCCCGCACTACACTGCCCGCGTCATCCGCAATGTGAAGGTTGGACCGAGCCCCGTGTGGATGGTGCGGCGGCTGGAGGCCATCGGTTTGCGGGCCATCAACAACATCGTTGACGTGACGAATTACGTGATGTTCGACATGGGTCAGCCGCTTCACGCCTTCGACTTCGACAAGCTGGACGGCAGGCAGATCATCGTGCGCCGCGCCGCAGGGGGCGAGAAGCTCATGAGCCTCGATGGCAAGGAGCGCGGGCTGACGCCGGACATGCTCGTGATCGCCGATGCCGCGCAACCGGTGGCGCTGGCCGGCATCATGGGCGGACTGTCCAGCGAAGTTACCGGCGCCACCGTTAACGTACTGCTGGAGTCGGCCCGCTTCGATCCATTGGTCGTCCGTAAGACCGCGCGGGCGCTGGCGATGAAGAGCGACAGCTCGTATCGCTTTGAACGAGGGCTCGATCCAACCTTGGCGCTTCGCGCGAGCTTTCGCGCCGCCCAACTCATGGTCGACACGGCGGGCGGTGAACTGGCGGCCGGGGCGGTCGAGGCAGGCGCCAGCGGCTACATTCCCAAGCGTCTGTCGCTTCGGCTCGAGAAGTTGAAGCGGGTTCTCGGCATCGACATTCCATCGGCCGACGCCGTCCGCGCATTGGACCGCCTGCAATTCTCCCCGAACCTCGCGGGAGACTGCATCGATGTCGTCGTCCCCCATTGGCGGCTCGACATCAACATTGAAGTCGATCTGGTCGAAGAGGTCGCGCGAGTGATCGGTTACGACCGCATCCCTACGCGCGATGCGATATCGATCCGCCTTTATCCCAAGGATCCGGCCGCGCAGGCGGTCGAAACGATTCGCGACAGCCTCGTCGCCGGCGGCTACTACGAGGCGGTGACCTTCAGCTTCGTCAGCGATCAGCTTGCCGACGACTTCAAGCCTGCCGACACAGCGGCGCTTCCCCGCGCGGCTGCATCGGTGCGCAAGGCGGACGCGCGTTTGCGCCCCAGTGTCCTGCCGGGATTGCTCGAAGCGGTGGCGCGAAACGAAAATAGCGGAAACCTCGGCGCCAGGCTCTTCGAAATCGGCTCGACGTTCTGGACATCGGCGGGCGGCAAAATGGAAGAGCGCCGCCGCATCGGCTTAGTCGGCAGCGCCGATCTGCGCGAGGTGCGCGGCGTGGTCGAGACGATTCTGAACCGACTGGATGCCGATCGCGCTCTTCGCGTCATCCCCGATCGCCGTGCCGGCTTCGGCCAGGCCGCATGTGGCCGGATCGAGTGGGGCGGGCAGGCCATCGGATATCTCGGAAAGATCGACCGCGCCGTCGCCGAAAAGCTTTCCTTGCGCGAGATTCCCGCGGCGGCGGAGCTGGATCTGGATCCGCTACTCGCCGGCGCGCAGAACGTGCCGCAGTCGCGGCCGTTGCCAAGATTCCCCGCCGTTTGGCGCGATCTGTCGCTGGTGCTCGCCGAAGCGACGCGCTTTGAAGAGCTCGCAGCGCTGGTTCGCAAGGTTCAGCCGGCGCACCTGGAGGATTCGGAGTACGTCACGACGTATCGGGGCAAGCCCCTGGAGCAGGGCCGCAAGAGCGTGACCGTGAAGCTGGTGTTTCGTTCGCCCGATAAAACGTTGACCGGCGAAGAGGTCGAAGAGTCGGTCCAGCGCATCATCGACGCGGCGACGCGCGAGCTGGGCGCGACGCTGCGCGTCTAACACGTCGTTCATTTCACGACGATAAACCTGGACTTCACCTGCTGGCGGACATACGTCCGGGTGATGTCGACGGTGCCTTCGTGCTGCCCCTGGCCGTGAGTGGCCAGCCAGCTCTGCCCGCGTGCGAAGAAGTCATCAAAGTCGTGCGGCGTCATCTGCTGCGCGAAATACGTGTCGCGCCGCACCGGCATCACGCGGCACAACGGCTCGCCCTTGCGGATCTCGATGCGCTTCTGCTTGCGATCCAGCTCGATCACCGCGTGCCATGGATAGTTCGCGGGATACCAGTCGGTGTCGATCAGCGCCGTCATCGCCCGCCACGGTCGCTGAGCATTTGGAATATCACCCATCAGCAGCAGCTCGTTGGGATCGGTTTTGAGAAACAGGAAGCTGCTGACCTTGACCTGATGGTTGATCTGCTCCCAGACGTTGTCGGAAATGACGTGCGGCAGCTTCTGGCCCTTCTCCCAGAACCAGGCGTACTGCTGCGTCAGCGGCGCGCCTTTGGCCAAAGGCTCGGCCGACCAGTCGAAGTCGCTGTCAATCGTGACGTCGTCGGCAATATGCCATCGCCCGCGCAACTGGATGAACGTGGCATTGAAGTTGGCAAGCAAGTCGAACCCAAACGCGTTGGCGGCACGGATCGGCGGGCACTCTTCCGGCCAACCCTTGCCTTTGCCGCGCTTCACGTAAACGTCCTTGGCCGGTTGCGGATCGAACAGGTCCTGGCGGAACTTGAAGTATTGAAGCATCGCCGCGGCACGTTAAGACGGAAGCGCGGCGTCGTAAAGGGGCCGCTGAGGCGCCTAAGCTGCGCCCGCCATGGCACGCCGCCATGATCATCATGGACCATGCGCCATCTTGCGTTGCACGACTATGCGGATATTATCCATCCACCTTACCCAAACGGGGACCCATCGCATGAAGCTAAAACTCATCACCCGCGTTGCTTTCACCATCCTTACCGGCTCGCTTATCGCCTTCGCCGGCTGCGACCGAGGCGGTCAAGCCGGCGCCGCGAGCGGCGGCGATGCAGCGCCGCGCGTCGGAGTCGTGGATCTCGCGAAGGTCGCGCAGGACATGGGCTGGAGCTCTAAGCTCAACACCAACCTCGGCACCTACCAGAACCAGCTCAAGAACGAGTTGCTGCGTTACAGGTCGCTATATCAACAGCAGCTCGTTGAGAATCGCCGCCAGATGGCGCCGAAGGACAGCGATCAGCTCACCCAGGCGCAGCAGGAAGCGCTGACGCAGATGATCGCCACTGCTACTCAACAATACGGCAGCCTCGAACAGCAGGCCGGTCAGCAGTACCAAAACTATCAGAATGACTCGATTCGCCGGATGCGCGAAGCGCTGGGACCCATCGTGCGGCAGGTTGCACAGGAAAAGAAGGTGGTGTTCGTCGTCACGCCGACCGATACCCTCATTTACTCCGATCCTGCGATTGATCTGACCAATTCCGTATTCGATGCCGCCCGCAAGCAGCCCCCCGCGATCACCGATGCGCTAATGACCCCGTTGGAACCCCCCAAGGGCATCCCGGTAACCGTGCCCAGCGCGACTCAGCCGAGCACTGCGGCGACCACTCGGCCGACCACGCGGCCATGAAATGCCAGCCCGGTCGCCTTGACAGTTCAGCGTATCGCAATACAGTAGTCTTAATGATCGCGGGGTAGAGCAGCCTGGTAGCTCGTCGGGCTCATAACCCGGAGGTCGGAGGTTCGAATCCTCCCCCCGCTACTTCCCTTACTCAGGCAGAGTCAACGATTTACGTTGGTTCTGCCTGAGTGCATTTTGGGGTCCGTCGACCGGCTTCCCCTAAACTTCCCCTGTGGATG
>JBBRIN010000055.1:0-10663 GCA_038221115.1 Tepidisphaerales bacterium | reverse complement strand
CATGCCGAGCAGCAACAGGATCGGTGCGTTCATGCAGGTCTTCGCGGCGAGTGACAACCCCAAGGCGGTGCGTACAATAGCGACACTTTTTCCCAGTTCAAACGATCGAGCATACCCACGATGCCCACCGACCCGCGCCCGCGCAAACGTCCTGAAGAGCTTCGAAGTCACCGCTGGTTTGGGCCGGACGATCTTCGGTCGTTCGGACACCGGTCGCGGGCCAAGCAGATGGGGTACGCGCAGGAGGATTGGGAGAACAAGCCGGTCATTGGCATCCTGAATACCTGGTCGGACTTGAATACGTGCCACACCCATTTCCGCCAGCGCGCGGAGGAGGTGAAGCGCGGCGTGTGGCAGGCGGGCGGGTTCCCGGTCGAGATCCCGGTGATGTCGCTGAGCGAGATGTTCATGAAGCCCAGCGCGATGATGTATCGCAACATGCTGGCGATGGAAGTGGAGGAGGTGATCCGCTGCCACCCGCTGGATGGGGTGGTGCTGATGGGCGGTTGCGACAAGACGACCCCGGGCCTGATCATGGGGGCGACAAGCGCGGACGTGCCGGCGATCTACATGCCGGCCGGCCCGATGCTGCGGGGCAACTGGAACGGCACGACGCTCGGCTCGGGAACCGATGTGTGGAAGTATTGGGCCGAGCGCTGCGCCGGCAATTTAGATGCATGCCAGTGGCGGCAGATCGAGGATGGTATCGCGCGATCGTCGGGGCATTGCATGACGATGGGGACCGCATCGACGATGACGGCAATCGCCGAGACGCTGGGGCTGACGCTAAGCGGAGCATCATCGATTCCGGCGGTGCATTCCAGCCATAGCCGAATGGCCTCATTTTCAGGGCGGCGGATCGTGGAGATGGTGTGGGAGGACCTCCGGCCTAGCGCCATCCTGACCAAGGAAGCCTTCGACAACGCGATCACTGTCGATATGGCGATCGGAGGGTCGACGAACGCGATCATACATCTCATCGCGATGGCTGGACGCGCCGGAATCAAGCTGCGGCTGGAGCGCTTTGACGAGATTTCGCTCAAGACGCCGGTGATTGCGAACATTCGGCCGTCTGGCGAATACCTGATGGAGGATTTTTATGACGCGGGGGGATTGCCCGCACTGCTGAATCGCATCCGGCATCTACTTCACCCAGATTGCCTGACGGTGACTGGGAAGACGATCGGGCAAGACATCGACGGCGCTCCGGTCTGCAATGAGAAGGTGATTCTGTCTCCCCGGACGCCGCTCTCGAAAGCCGGGGCGACGTTTGTGTTGCGGGGGAATCTGGCACCGAACGGCTGCGTGATCAAACCCACGGCGGCGGAGCAAAGGTTGCTGAAGCACAAGGGGGCGGCCGTCGTGTTCAAGAACTACGCGGACCTGAAGGCGCGGATCGATGATGAGGCTTTGGCGGTGACTGCCGATTCGGTGATCGTGTTGCAGAACGCGGGGCCGATCGGCGCGCCGGGGATGCCCGAATGGGGCATGCTGCCGATCCCAAAAAAGCTGCTGAAACAAGGGGTTCGCGACATGGTCCGAATCAGCGATGCGCGGATGAGCGGCACGAGCTATGGAACCTGTGTGCTGCACGTAGCGCCGGAGAGCGCGATCGGCGGACCCATCGCACTGGTGCGCGATGGCGACTTAATCGAGCTCGATGTGCAGGCAAGGAAGATTCATCTGCATGTGAGCGAGGCGGAGCTGGCGCGGCGGCGGGCGGAGTGGAAGCCGCCGGAAAAGCGGTATGAGCGGGGGTATGGGCAGTTGTTTGCGCAGGAGATCACCCAGGCGGATGAGGGTTGCGACTTCAGGTTTCTACATTCGGGCAAGGCGATTGCGGAGCCGGATATTTATTGAATACGGGTTCAACCACAGAGAGTACCGAGAGCACGGAGAGCATAAGAGAGAGGAAAGACAAAGAAGATTGGAGGCGGTGATGCGGTGGCCAACTAACGTTTTCTCTCTTTTCTTTCGCTCCCTGCCCTCGGTGCTCTCTGTGGTTAGAAATTCTTTTTAGCAGGACCAGACATGCTCACCACCCTTGCAAACGACGCCCTCACCGCCTCCGTCCTTTCCGTCCCGCCGATGGCGCGGAACGAGGACTTTTCCTTGAACCCTCAGGAGAACGCGAAGATCATTCGGCATATCGAGTCCGGCGGAATTCGCACCCTCCTATACGGCGGAAACGCCAACTTCTACCACATCGCGCTCAGCGAATACGACCAGGTGCTGGCGATGCTGGCCCAGCACGCGGGCAAGGATACGCTGTTGATACCATCAGCCGGTCCGGCGTTTGGGTTGTCAATCGACCAGGCAAAAGTCATCCGCAAACACAAATTCCCAACCGTGATGATCCTGCCCCAGGTGGGGATCACCACGTCCGAAGGCGTCGAGGCCGGCGTGCGCAAGTTCGTCGACGCCGCGGGCGTGCCCGCGCTGCTCTACATCAAGCACGACGGCTACATCGAGCCCGAGCATGTGAAGCGGCTGGCCGATGACAAGGTCATCTCGGGCATCAAGTACGCCACTGTGCGCGACGAGCCGGCGAAGGATGATTACCTCAAGCGCCTGGTCGACCAGGTAGACCGGCGGATGATCATCAGCGGGATCGGCGAGCAGCCCGCAATTGTTCACCTGCGAGACTTTGGACTAGGCGGATTTACGAGCGGGTGCGTGTGCGTCGCCCCCAAGCTGTCGCGGCAGATGTTGGCGGCGCTGCGGGCGAAGGACCATGCGCGGGCGGAAGAGATCCGGCAGACCTTCCGGCCGCTGGAGGATCTGCGGAATACGATCAACCCGATCCGCGTGCTCCACGAAGCCGTGCGGCTGGCGGGGCTTGCCGACACAGGGCCCTTGTTGCCGATGCTGACGAACTTAGAGGAGAAGCACCACGCGGGGGTCGGCGAGGCGGCGAAGGCGTTACTTGCTGCCGACAAATAAGAGAATTGAACCGCAGAGAGCACGGAGACAGGAAGGAGAGCAAAAATCTATTCTCTGTTTTTACTATCTTTGTCTTCTCCGTGCTCTCTGTGGTTAGTCCCTCTTTATTTCGCAACCGCCGCGGCGGCGTGGTCGGCTTTCATCTCATCAATATAGGGGAAGACCTTCGCAACATCGTCGTTGAAGAGATTGCCGATGAGCAGGTCCGTCAGCGTGCCTTTGAACTCGGGGTGGCGCTTGACGAAACGGCCGAAGCTGAAGCCTTCGTAGTATTCGACGACGAGGCGGCGCATGCGGTCCATCCCTTCATTGAAGTTTTTAGCCCACGAGCCGAGCTGGGCCGCGGACGTGTCGTTTTTGGCGAGGCCTTCGTTGATGGCGTCGGCAGCGGAAGAGCCGCCGCGGAGAGCGAGGAGAACGCCTGAGGAGTAGAGCGGATCGAGAAATCCGTATGCGTCGCCGACCAGGACCCAGCCATCCCCGGCGCATTTGCGGGCGCGGTAGCTGTAATCCTTGGTGGCGAAATACTTGTCGCAGCGCATGCCCATCAGGACGCGGCGCTTCACCTCTGGGCAGTTCTCCAATTCGTCGGCGTAGATCTGCTCGTGCTCGCGGTTGCCTTCGAACAGCTTGTCGAACGGCTTGACGATGCCGACGCTGACGACGTCATCGTGGAGCGGGATGTACCACCACCAGCCGTCTTTACTTTTGGTCTGGAGGACCAGGGTAGCGCCTTCGTCGCGGCCGGTGTCGCGGTAGGCGCCCTTCCAGTAGGTCCAGCAGGCGCCCTTTTTGAGCTCCTGGTCCTTTTCGAGGATGCCGAACTTGTTGCCGATGATCGCCGATTGCCCGCTGGCGTCGACGACGACCTTGGCGCGGACTTCGAGGTGGGTGCCGTCCTCGAGATCGACCCGCAGGCCGACGGCGCGGTCGCCTTCGAAGATGACCTCGCGAACGCGGGCGCCTTCGTGCGCTTCGACGCCATGCTCGCGGGCGTTGTTGAGCATCATCAGGTCGAACTCGCTGCGGAGCACCTGCCAGGTCTGCGAGCACTCGTGCGGGCGGTGGTCGGTGAAGTAGAAGGGTTCGCTCAGGCGGCCGCTGGCGCCGACGAACTGCACCGACTCCTTTTTCACAAAGCGGCTCTTCTTCATCTTGTCGAGCATGTTCAGGCGCTTCAGGACCCAATACGTCTCGGGGATGAGCGATTCGCCGATGTGGAACCGGGGGAACTTGGCTCGCTCGAAGAGCATGACCTTGTGGCCCTGCTGCGCGACGAGCGTGGAGGCGGTGGATCCCGCGGGCCCGCCGCCGATGACGGCGACGTCAGTGGTGATCACTTTCGCGCGGACTTCGGCGGTTGCGGTGGACATCGGGGTCTCCTGTTGCGGTTATGTGACGGATGCTGTGCTGTGACGATGTTAATGCTTCAGATCCACGTGCTTCCGGTGGCCTCATGTGGCTGGCGGACTTTCTGAAGAAGCTGGACGAGGGTTTTGAGTTCGCTTGGTTCAAGGTGGCCAAGCTGGCGATCGTGAACCTGGCGGACGGCGGCGGCAAGCGCCTCGAGCAAGACAATGCCGCTGAGAGTGATGCCGACGTGAACGGAGCGGCGGTCACCGGCGGGCCGCTCGCGCTCGACGAGGCCGCGTTCCCCGAGCTTGTCGATCAGCCGGGTGATGTCGGGGGCGCGCGAGACGAGTCGCGCCGCAAGACTGAGCGTCGGAACCTTGTCGGGGGCCGCCGCTTTAAGCAACCGGAGTGCGTTGTATTGCTGAGCCGTCAGGCCGTGGGTGGCGAAGAACTCGTCTTCCAGCAAACGCAGCCGGTCGTAAGTGCGCCAGAGATTGAGAAAAGCTTCCTGCTGAAGCGAATCGAAGCGGCGGGCGGGCTTGCGAGGTCGTTTCGGTGCAGCGAAAGCGGGGGTGGCGTCCACGGAGATTACCTGTTTGAACAATTGTTGTCCGTGGGATTATACGCCGTGGGCAGGGGGTTGTTTAATGTGTTTGGGGGGGGTTGAAGGACGGGACGGCAGTTGCCGCGGGGCGGAAACTTACCGTGAAGTTGGGGTTTCGAAGGCGAACGGGGAGGCGGGGCACTTGGTGGACTGCCGCGAATCTTTGCGGTTGGCATACCACGAACCGATGAGGACTGCGTCCAGGGCAACGACGGCGCCGGTGATGGCCCAGGCCCCACTTCGGCCAGTCAGGGGAAGCACCGTCGTCGCGAGCGTCGTGGAGTCGTGAACGAACGTGGACATCGCATCGGCGAAGGCGGTCGCGGCCTGAAGGTGGGAGAAGTCAAAGTTCGGGGCGCGGGTGGTAAGCGATACGGCATCCGATAGATCGGAGTCAACGGCGACCGCATCCGTGCTGCTTGCGATGGGGAAATTGATCGCCGGGGCGCTTTCCCAGTTCGGGAGGGACGAAACCGGTGCGAGCCGGCTCGGCACCGTGGGCGATGGAGGGTTCTGCGTCAGCGGGCGAAGATTCGTGCCACCGGTCGCTACATCAGCAGGCGCGACAGCCGTCGAGTGGTTGAACGGGGATGCGACGGTGATCTCGGCTGCCTGGCGAATCAAGCTGACCGAATAGGCACCGGGATCTTGCGGCACGGCATCGACGGGTAAATCAGACGAATCCCTTGCTAGAAACTTACGCGCGCTCACGGTAGCGCCGCTCTTGCCGGTGCCGGCGTGCTTCACCGCCGTAGTGGTGGCGTTCATCAGGGCCGCCACGACCTTGTCGGCCATCGGACTGCCGAGGCCTGTCGCCTGATCATAGCCAGTGGAAGCGCTGGAGCGGGGTACAACCGTGCCGGTGCTGATGTCGTGGAAGTTGGCCGTGTAGGTCGCGTATTTGGCGCTTCCTGGGGCGGCATATAGTGAATAGAGCGTGGGGAGGGTTGAGGCGACACCGTCAAGCGGCGCCTTCCCTTGGACGGCGCGGCCTTGGTTGGCGATCGAGACGAGTGCCGCCCACTGCGGCGCGCCGGCACTGGTGCCGCCAATGTCGGACCAGCCAACGGTCCCGGCGTCGTTGATCGAGCTGTAGACCTGGAAGCCAGTGATGACGCTTGCGTTGTATGAGACATCGGGGCTCGTGCGTCGTCCGGAAGACTGAACGCCCGATTGATACGAGGGCTCGGATTCATAGCGGCTGACGCCGCCGGTGCTGTAGTTCCAGGCGATTTCCGAAGTGTAGTTGCCGACTGTGTCGGCATGAAGGACGGTTCCGCCGACGGATAGAACGTTGGCGGATGATCCCGGCCACTCGGCGCCGAAGATCGCGCCGTCATCGCCCGACGACGCGACGAAGGTGACGCCGGTATGATTTTTGGGCGTGCTAAAGGTGGCGTCGTAGGAGGTTTGGCCGCGGAACTCGTTGCCGCCCCAGCTCATGGAAACGACCGAGACACCGGCCACGTTGCGGGCGTAATTTACGGCGGCGGTGAGGTCGGTGAAGTTGTCGCTGAACGCTTCGACGAGGAGGATGTTGGCCTTGGGGGCGATGGCGTGGGCCCATTCGACGTCGAGCGCGATTTCCGAGGCCCAGCCGGCGTCGGTGGACACTGAGCGCGTCGAGCCGCCGGTTTGGCTCACCTGCCGGAAGCTCGATGAGCTCAGGTCGGGCAGGCGGAACTTGGCGTCGAACACTTTCAGGTCGGCGACGATGTTGGGGTCGTGAAACGCGTCGACGATGGCGATCGTCTGACCCGACCCGTCGGCGGCGACGCCGTTTCCAAAGGAGATTTTGTCGAACCCGTAGGCCTTGGCGATCTGGCTGGGCGTGTAGCCACCAGAACCACCGGCCGCGGCGGGCGTGATGAGCAGGTGAGGGTGGACTACGGCGGCAGCCGACAGTAGGCGACGCGCTTCAAGGGCCTCGATCGGCTCACGATGAGTGCGGCGGCGTGGTGTCTTCGTCATGAGTGGATTCTCAGCCCGGATTCGCCTTTAACTGCTCAGACGAAACCCTGGTTTCACTGCGATAGTTTACTGATTTTTCGAGAAACTGGTTCCATCAAAACAGACAAATCCCAGCCGCGTTCGTTAGTTCGGCGCGGTGGCCGGCGGCGCGATACTGGGCAACATCCAAGGCGGCGGCGGCCCGCCCGGCACGCCCTGGCCAAGCCGGCTATTCAAGATTTCGTCATGCCGGCGGCGCTGCGGCTCGGTCAGCTGTTCTTTGGTGCTCCGCACCGCGTCTTTGAAAGTCGCGGTGCGTTTGTCGTTTAAGTCGTTCATCTGCACGACGTAACGATCATTGACCTTGGCGTAAGCGGCCTTCTGTTCATCGGTTAACAGGGCCACCAAGGCATCGTCGCACTCCTTTTGGAACGCCTGGGCTTTCAGGAAACATTCGTCCACCACGTCGCGGGTGCCCTCCCAGATGTCGCGCATGCGCTCGTGCTGATCGGCAACTGCCATCGGCCGGCTCCATAGGAACTGTACCCCCCTCAGTACCGTTTATTCCGCGATTTCAGAACTTCTTCGCCAGCCGCGCCGCCTGTTTGGCGAGCTTCTTTTCCAGTGCATCTACCCGTTTATTGAGGGTGCGGATGTGCCTGTCCTGCTGTTTCATGACGTCGATCAGCTGCCGCACGGCTTCCATCTGTTTGGTCTGCTGAGCGTGGGACGCCTCGTTGTATTTGGTCACCTTGTCGCTGACGTGGAAGAGGTGTGCCAGACCCCGTCGCTGGAGGCGCAGGTAATCGAGCAGATCGGGCACGGCGGTGCCGTAGGCATCGGGCGGAAGGGCGACCACGCGCTGGCGGATGGTTGCCAGCTCGGAGGCGGCGGGGCCTTTGTCGTTCCACGCGTTTGCTTCGATCCAGTCGGTGGTCATGACGGGGATGGTACGGCGGCGAGCCGATTGAACAAGCCAGAGGATCGGCTGGTGCCTGATCGATCCTGGGGAACGGGTGTTCGACTGATGGGAGGGAGGGATCGCTCCGAGCGGTTGGGGGCGGGTTACATAATGTTACATAATGTTACACTTTTTTGAAGTTTTATCTAATTATTTCTCTGGTGTGTAAAGGCATGCGGTGTAAGGGGTTGAGAGGGTGGGAATGGCGGGGGTGGATTGGGGGTGTAACATCTCGAATTCATTTTACCTTGAACCCGCGACGCGGATCATGTCGAGGATCTTTACCCAGCGCGCGAGTTCCTTGCCAGCATACGCCGAATCGACCAACTCGACTTCCTGATGAGCGACGTGTTTGTTGCGGAATGCGTAGACGATTGAGATTTCCTCAAGCAACTTGCGGGAGCCCTCGAATTTAAATGCCTTCCTCATGGCATCAAACACACCGGGGTACGCGGCGGGGTCATTGAGAGCGTAGTCGAGGCAATCACGAAGCAATCCGACGCGACTGATTTACTTCAGGTGGAGCAGGCAAGCGCGGGATAAATTCCTGGTCGTCGCAATCGACCGCAGCCCGAACCGGTGGAATCCTGGAGCCCGGGCCTTGCCCGATATATTTCCCTTTTCCGCCGCCGGTGGATTCAGAGGTCGTCAGCCGCCGTGCCACCGGGCTTCCGCCCGGTATCTTCGTCCCCTTCTCGACTCCGTGCCACCGGGCTTCCGTCCGGTTCTTCCTTAACACCGCCAGGAAGGGCGGTTCCACTCTGCCGTGGCACCGGGCTTCCGCCCGGTTCTTGCTTAACACCGCCCGGAAGGGCGGTGCCACTCTGCAGTGGCAGCGGGCTTCCAGCCGGTGTCTTCAATTCACCGCCCGGAAGGGCGGTGCCACCTTCGACCCGCCCCACCCACGGCCAATCCGCCAGCCCCGCCGCGCCGGGGTTTCCCAACACATAATGTATCTGCCGCGCCAGGTCTTCCTCATCGCGCACCATGTGATCGTAAGATTCCTTCTGCCAGAACTCCCCCGCGCCCCGCGAATCGAGCAGCTCACGCGCCTTCTTCCCGGTGAAACCTTTCCACGACAGCAGAATCATCGACAAATCCCGCCCCGGGAAGGTTCGCGCCACCGCATGCACATGATTGGGCATGATGCACCAGGCGAGCAGGTCGTACCGTGTACCGTGGAAGTGCAGCAGCGCCCCGCGCACGAGTTCCGCGATGCGTGGATCGCGCAGCGCGCATGAGCCGTGCCCCAAATCCAGCCACTGTTCCACGCGCTCGGCGTGCAATTCCCCCAGCCGCTTCAATTCATGCTCGCTCATGGGCCGGCCCATCGCCTTGGCCCGCTCGACAATCTCCTCCCGCTCGCCGCGCCACTGTTGCAGCACCTCGGCGGGCAGACTGTCGGCAAGACGGAACGTCACGGCATAAGTCGCCCTGTCCTTCCGCCAGTGCGGAAGGTTCGCTCCCTGCCTCTTGATCAGTCCCGATTGTTCCATCCGTACTACCGGGCTTCCAGCCGGTCTCTTCAATTCACCGCCCGGAAGGGCGGTACTACTTCGCCGTGCCACCGGGCTTCCGCCCGGTCCTTCCTAAACACCGCCCGGAAGGGCGGTGCCACTCACACCTTCACCCTCACCGTGATGCTCGTGTCGCACCCGAACACATCCACCACCGTCACCAGGCTCCGATCTTTCCGCGTGCGATAATCCTGCCAATGATGGTTGAATGGCTGGTCCGGCTTCCAGTCGAAATCGATCGCCCAGAAGTCGATGAAATCAAACCCGCTCTTGATCGCCCGCTCCTTGATCGACTCCAGCTCCTTCGTCGGCACCTCCGCCAGCGACGGCAAAAACCGTGTCAGCTTGATGTCCACCGGTGGCTCCGGGCTTCCGCCCGGTATGCTCAATTCACCGCCCGGAAGGGCGGTGCCACGATACACAGCGTCACCCTCATTTGAAGGCTGCCCGTCTCCATCTTTTTGGCCAGAGAGCCTGGCCGCCGGGGCTTTCGCCACGCGGCTTTTCGCCTTCGCCATGCTTACCTTTCCGTTTCACCAGCGGGCAGACCCTGTGCAGGTGAGGCATCGATTGCCGGTCCGCCCGACGCCAGTATGCCTCTGTTTTCGCGCGCAAGAAGCTAACCGGCGTCATCCTAACAAGGCCTTAATCGATATGCACGGAACGGACTATCAAATGTACGACGCCACCTCCAATCCGCGTCGATCCGCGAAAGCGTCGCGGCTAAAGAGGGAGAAGGAATTAGAAGGCTTTCATGAGGACGCGGAAGACGCGGGTGAGGCCGGACTTGGCGTTGCCGATGAACTGTTGGAAGATTTTGTTGGTGATGTCCATGAACTCTTCCATGCCGGCGAGGCGCTGGCGGGTGATCTGGACGGCGGGTTGTTTGGCGGCGGCTTTGCCGAGGGTGGATTCGTCGAGCATCTGCTGGCACTGGCGGATGGTTTCCAAAACGGGGTCCATCTCACGGCGCTTGCGCTCGGCGGCGATGATGGAAAACATTTCCCAGACGTCGGTGAGGGATTCGAAGTATTCGCGGCGCTCGCCGCGTTTGTGGTGGCGGTGGATGATGCCCCAGTCGCACAGGGCGCGGAGGGACATGGAGGCGTTGCCGCGGGAGATGTTGAGGCGTTCCATGACGTCGTCGGTGCAGAGGGGCTGGCCGACGATGTAGAGGAAGGCGTGGATCTCGGCCTGGGTGCGGTTGATGCCCCAGGTGGCGCCCATTTCGCCCCAGCGGCGGATGAACAGGTCCTGGGCGATGCGGGGCTGGTGCTCGGCTGGCGTGAGCTTGGGAGTGGCGGCGGGGGTGGGGAGTGCGAGGGTGGGCATGGG
>JBBRIN010000054.1:0-10676 GCA_038221115.1 Tepidisphaerales bacterium | reverse complement strand
GGCCCAGCGGGGAGGCGCGTCCGGCGGATGGGCGGCAGGGGGGACTTGGAGGCGCCGGCGATGGTTTTCGGCGGCGATATGGGAGCTTTCCGATCACGCCCGAAGTGATTCGCGAGGCGGATGCCTTTGCCGAGAAGAATTCGCCGAACCGATTCAAGGCCTATAAGCGAGTGACCGAGGCCAGCGAGGGGCGCGATCGAATTCACGGCGCCATGGTGCGCGGTTACGTGGAGCTGCAGGCGATCAATCGGGAGGATGCCGAGCTGTACGACATGAAAGTCAGCGAGATGAAGCTCGAGGACCAGATCTGGGGCGCGGTGGCCGAATACCGTGAGAAGAAGCAGGAAGGAAAGCCCGTGAATCTGGTCGAGATCCGGGAGGGCATTCGCCCGCAGTTCAAGGAATTGCTGGACCTGCGACGAAAGGAAGCGGAACATCGCATCGGGCGAATGCAGACGGCGATGCGCGAGGAGCAGGTGCGCCTGGAAAAGTTGAAGCGGGTGACCGACGATGCGTTGACCGCGCGGCTGGATCATGAGATCGAGAATGGCGGGATGCAGCCGACGGCGTTTGGGCCGGGGATGGGGTTGGGGCGGCCGCCGTATCGCAGCGAAGGATTGGCGGCGCCTGATTCGCCGGCTCCAGCGCCGAATCGCTAGGATTTCACGAATGCGAATTAAAGGAAAGAGGGTCGTCCGTTTGGGACGACCCTTCTTCTATGCGGATATTGAATCAGGTTTGATTAATAGACGACGGCCATCGCGTCTTCGACGGATTCGATGACCTGGCGGACGTGGAAAGGCTTGCGGAGGAAGCCATCGAAACCGATGGCGAGCAGGCCCTTGGATTCATCGTCGGTGAGCTTGCCGCTCATGGCGATGACTTTGGTCAACTGCAGGTCGGCATTCGACTTGACCTGCTTGCAGACGATCTTGCCGTCGACATCGGACAGGTGCATGTCCAGGAGCATGACGTGGGGACGAAACTTTTCCGCGACCAGGCCGGCTTCGAAGCCGCCCTTGGCGACCTCGACCTCATACTTGGCTTCGTCCTCGAGGATGCGCTCGAGTACCTCGACGACATCGGTCTCATCGTCGACGATGAGGATGCGGGTGCAGCCGGTCATGAGGCCGTTGAGCGGCATGCCGTGCTGCTTCATGAAGCGGATGAGCTGATTGATGGGGATTCGGCGGTCCTTGCTGCCGGGGATGCGGTAGCCGCGCAGGGCGCCGGAATCGAACCACTTGCTGACGGTGCGCGGGGCAACGTTGCAGATTTTGGCGACCTCGCCGGTCGTCAGAACGTCTTTGACCTTCGTGCTCATAGCGTTTCTCCCACTCCAAATTTAGGCGAACCCGGCACACCCGATTGAAGCGCACTGCCGTGCGCGTCGATCAGCCGCGATGTACCTTTTGACCCCGCACCGTTACGCAAGCGCCTCCTCGATCCGGGGTACAGACGCAATTGTCTTAGGTGTATATCGACAGGGCGGGACGAAGCTTTAGACCGGCTCGCGCGGATTTGCCGGACACGCCAGATGGGCTGAAAACGCGGGCGTTATCAGACACGCCCGGTGGGAGGGTCTGAAGCGGATTGACAGCGGTTTGACGATTCCGCATCCTGTTGCGGTCGTCGGGAACAGAATGGGAGCGCCGCCCCGGAATGCACGTCCTATACGTACACCAGAATTTCCCTGCGCAGTTCGGACACATCGCACGGCACCTGGCGGCGCGGCTGGGGTGGCGATCCACGTTCGTCAGCGAGACGCCGGGCGGGATGGTCGACGGGATCGAGAAGATTCAGTACGCGATCGGCGGAGGGGCGACAAAGACGACGCACTTCTGTTCGCGGACGTTTGAGAATGCGGTCTGGCACACGGACGGCGTGTATCAGGCGCTGCGGGCGCGGCGGGTGGCTGATCCCTCTTTCAAACCGGACCTGATCGTCGGGCATAGCGGGTTTGGATCGACGCTTTTTCTGCCGGAACTGTTTCCCAACACGCCCATCATCAACCTGTTTGAGTATTATTACATCGGGCACGGCGCGGACAGCGACATGGAGTTCAGGCGCGATCTGCCCTGGCGGGCGCCGGAGATCAAATTCCTGCGGAGCCGGTGCAGGAACGCGATGATCCTTCTGGACCTTCAGAACGCCGACGCGGCGTACACGCCGACACAGTTTCAACACTCGCGCTTTCCCGCCGAGTACCAGGGGAAACTGCGCACGATTTTTGACGGAGTGGATCGAGCGGTTTACCACGGCCATGGGGAGACGCTGCGGAGGGCGGGCAGTAAACGGACGATCGCCGGCGTGGAAGTGGCGGTGTCGACCAGGGTGGTGACGTACGTGTCGCGAGGCTTCGAGTCGATGCGGGGCTTCGATGTCTTCCTGAAGACGGCAAAGCGGATTTACGAAGAATACCCCGACGTCATTTTCATCGTCGTGGGGACGGACCGGATGGCGTATGGCGGGGATGAGACGCACGTCGCGCCACACAGCACGTTCAAGGAATGGGCGCTGGCGCAGGAGGCATACGACCTGTCGAAGTTTCGGTTTGTAGGACGGATCGCACCGCTGGAGCTGGGGAAACTTCTGGCGTCGACGGACCTGCACATCTACTTGACGGTCCCGTTCGTGCTGTCGTGGAGCCTGATGGATGCGCTGAGCTGCGGCGCGGTGGTGCTCGGGTCGGACACGGCCCCCGTGCGCGAGATGATTTCCGACGGCGAAAACGGCCTGCTGGCGGATTTCTTTTCGCCGGAGGATTTAGCGAAAAAGGCGGTTGGCGTTCTGCGGGATCCGGGCGCGTATCGGCCGCTGGGGAGACGCGCGGAGCAGAGCATTACGGAGAGGTATAGCCTGGAGGCGGTGTTGCCGGCGATGTTGAAGCTTTACGAGGAGACGGTGGAGCGGCGACGGGGGCTGCCGTCGGTGGCAGAGCCGGAGCTGGAGCGGAGGGTTGAGTCGGAGGCCGCGGCGCGGACGCCGTTTCGGGGTTGACGGACGGGCGTCAGTGCTCCTCATTCAGGTTCTCGGGGGCTCTCCCAATGAAACAACGGGCGACGCCGCCTCATTAGTAAAGCCCGGCATAATGGCGATACCAATCGCTCGAAAAAAGTTCCAGCGGGTCGTGAAGGCGTTTGAGCTGGAGGAAGCGCGCGAATTGCGGGTAGGCCGCGTCGATCTGCAGGCGGGTCGCGTAGCGGTGGTACGTGAGGTAGAATGAACCGCCGAGTGAGAGGGCGGCGTCGTGGAGTGCCCGAAAGGTATCGGCCGTCTGCTCGATCGCGGCGGCGGTGTGGGCAGTGAAAGGTTGAATATCACGCACGCGTAGTCGCGGCGCGCCCATGGGAGGAACGTGACGCGGTCCGGCTGGATGGCGCGGATGGTGCCGTAAATGTCTTCGGCGCTGCGCTCGCGCAGGATGCAGCGCGAGCGGGCCAGGAATTCGCTCAGTTCGTCGGGGGGGACAAACAGCTCGCCGATCATGAGAGAGTGGGTGTCCCCGTCGCCGAGGAATTGATCATAGGAGGGGATGTAGGTGGAAAGCTGCATCGCATCGGACCAATAGACCCGGCCGTGAGAGGCGAGGTAGTGCTGCGAGTAGAGGGCGAAGGCCGTACGCTTGTCGGTGTGGGCCAGGGCGAGGAGCTTGCCCCAATCGTCGGGCTTGAGGTCGGCATTCGGGTCGGGCTTGTCGGTGGATTCGTCGGCGGGCAGGTAGCAGGCAAAGACGCCTCGAAGGAGGAAGCCGGGGTCGGCGGGGTCAATGGCGTACTGGAAGTCGCCGTACAGGCAGCCCTGATGGACGCGACGGCGGACACATGAAAGGGCGTCGTCGATGTCGAGAACGTCGACCAGCCGGCGAAGCTTGCGGCGCGGGCCGAGGCGCAGGGTGACGGTGGCGATGACGCCGAAGAGGCCGTACCCGCCGATGACCAGTGAAAAGAGGTCGGGGTTCTGAGTGCGCGAGCAGGTGACGAGATCGCCCTGTGGCGTCACGAGCCGGAGCGATTCGACGTCATCGACGATGGGCCCGATGATGAGGCCGCGACCGTGCGCGTTGGCGGAGACGGCGCCGCCCAGCGTCATGTCATCGGCGCCCGTTTGCTTCTGGCGGATCCCCCAGCGGAGGGACTTGGCGTTGGTCGCCGCTATCACATATGGCCAGGCGGCGCCGGCGCCGAACTCGGCGAGGCCTCGCTCGTCGTCGAAGGAGAGCAGCGCGGAGACACCGCGCGTGTCGAGGAGCGTGGCGTCGGTGGCGAATTGCTGGCCGCCCATGGCGTGGCGGCCGCCGGCGATGGAGAACGCGGTCTTGGCCGCGATCAACGACCGGACCGCGGCGAGGAGCGAATCGACGTCGCCTGGCGCCAACACGTTGGAAACGTTCGTCTGGTTGAGTCGGGAGTGGACGTCGTTCACCGCGGTCGCCGTGGACGAGTTCATGATTGGATCATACCGGCGGAGCGCATCTCATGCACAGCAGTAGTTCGACCGCTCGGACGGTGCTTCGCGGGACGTGGCTGACGGCCTGCGATCCACGAACGGCGGGGCGGGTGACGCCCCAGATGGCGGCCTTCACGGAGGCCGCGGTGGTTGCAGTGGACGGACGACGTGCGGCCGAACGACTGCGGCGGCCGGTCTGGCGCGCGGCGGCGAGGATTGCCGAACGCCTGGTTTTGCCGGGCGCGTGCACGCACTACGTGGAGCGGAAGAACGCCATTTACGGGATTGCGCTGGACGCGCCGGTCGAGCAGATCGTCGTGCTTGGTGCGGGCCTCGACGGGCTGGCGTGGCGAATGGCCGGGGCGCGCCCGGATGTGAGATGTGTGGAGGTGGATCATCCCGCGACCCAGGATCAGAAACGTCTGGTGTTGGAAGGGTTGCAGGCGCGGCGGGTGGAATTGGTGGCCGCCGATTTCGCACGGGAAGGTGAGATGGCACGGGCCATTCGGGAACGGCCAAGGGTGCCGACGCTGTTCGTGGCGGAGGGGCTGACGATGTACCTGTCGGAGGCCGGTGTGCGTGAACTGTGCGAGGGCATCGCCGCGCGGGGCGATCGGGGAGCGGTGACGTTCATGACGTTGGATCGACAAGGGCGACCGAACTTCTGCGGGGGGCGGACTTTGGTGGGCAGATATTTGCGATGGGCGCGGGAGCCCTTTACGTGGGGCGTTTCGGTGAACGAGGCGGCGGGCTGGTTTGAAGAACGCGGCGTGCGCACGACGCGGGTTTTGGGAGCTTCCGCGAGCGGAGTCGAGGTCGAAGTGCGTGAGGGAATGATCTGCGGTGAATGGCTTGCGGTTTTGGAGGCGCGCAGCTTCGGACCTCGCGTCGCATCCGCCTGCCATGAGCGAGCGCCGCGAGTCGAATGGAGCCACGGGGAATCGAACCCCGATTTGCTGAATGCGATTCAGCCGTCATCCCGTTAGACCATGGCCCCGGGGACGAGCGGCATTCTAATCGGGTGTACAAGTCCGTCAAGCCGCGCTCGGGACCGGGTTGTCCCGCAAGCCGTTTGTTAAAAATCGGTAAAATTGCCCATCGGATTTTGACCGATGGAGCCATGCATTCCTATAGTCACGTCAACCAACACCGCAGTCGCGCTCGGCAGATGCTTCCGCATCGCTCTCGGAGTAAAAATGCTTATGACCGCACCGCAGCCCAGCACGTCGCCCGGATTATCCGATGGCGTCCTCGATCAACTCACGGACTTTTTCAGGCTCTTGTCGGACAAGACCCGGCTGAACATCCTGCTCCTCCTGCGCGCCGGCGAGCAGAACGTGACGGCGTTGTGCGAGAAGCTCGCGCTCCCGCAGCCGACAGTATCGCACCACCTGGGATTGCTTCGGATGAACAATCTGATCGATAACCGGCGGGCGGGAAAACAGGTTTTTTACGGGCTGAGCCGGCGATTTACCGAGCTGACGGACGGGGTGTTGCACTTCAAATCAGATGCGTTTGCGGTGCGGCTGGACCCGTCCGCGGCGCAACAGACGCAGGACGGCGCGGATAGCGCCGTGGCCTGATGGCTCTCATCCCGCTGAGCCCACGCGCTTCCAACGGGACGCGGTTTGGCGCGGTGCGTTCTTGCGCCCTCATTAAGCGACGGGCTCATTTTCGAAACGACGGCCGGTCGCGCGGACAAAGACATCTTCGAGAGTCGGCTTACCGAGGGAGATAGAGCGGATGGCGCCGGGAAAGGCCTCCACGAGCTGGGGGATGAACTCGTGGCCGCGCTGAATTTCGATGCGGAGGAGCCGAGGGTCCAGGGCATTGCCTTCGAGCCCAAACTTCTGCTGGACGGCCGCGCGCAGCGCCGGGGCGTTGTCGGTGGCGCAGGTAATAACATCGCCGCCGATCTGCTGCTTGAGCGCGGTGGGGGTGTCGCAGGCGACTAACCGCCCTCGATCCATGATCGCAAGGCGCGTACATAGATCGGCCTCCTCCATCAAATGGGTGGTGACGAGGACGGTGACCCCCTGCGCTTGGATCTCGCGCAGGTAGCGCCAGAGGTCGATGCGCGCGCCGGGGTCGAGGCCGGTGCTGGGTTCGTCGAGCAGCAAGATGCGAGGCCGGTGGAGCAGCCCCTTGGCCAGCTCGACCCGGCGGCGCATTCCACCGCTAAAGGTGGCGACGTATTCGCGCGGTCGCTCGGCAACGCCGACCCGCGCGAGCATTTGGTCGATACGGGATTCGAGATCGGCTCCGGACAGGCCGTAAAGGTGGCCCTGGTGGCGGAGGTTTTCCTCGGCGGTCAGTTGTTTGTCGATGCTGGGGGACTGAAAGACGACGCCGATCTGGCGGCGGACCTGGTCGCGATGAATGGGCAGCTCGAGGCCAAGGATGCAGACGCGGCCGCGCGCGGGTGGGATCAGGGTCGAGAGGATCCGGAAGAGGGTGGTCTTCCCGGAGCCGTTGGGGCCGAGGAACCCGAAAATCTCCCCGCGATTCACGGAGAGGGAGAGATCATCCAGGGCGGTGCGGTCGCCGTAGGAGTGCGTGAGATTTTGGACGTCTACGACGGTGTCGGGCATGGGCGATAGCGGCTGGCGGACGAAATCCCCGGGGCTACCGCCCGCGGCTAAGAGACAGCGATGGACCATCGGTCAGTAGTGGGTCAACGGCTGCGCATCGTGCTGCACGAGCGGGGGAGCATGAAAGACATGATGGATTCCGCGGCCGACGTCGGGGATCAACGCGCAGATCAGCAGCACGGTCAGCGCGAGGGGAACGCACAAGATGAAGTAGATCAGCTTCCCCTCGAATTTCAGGTGCATGAAATACCGGGCGACGAAGATCGCCTTGATCGTCGCGACGAGCAGGGCGAGCAGAACATTCACCATCTCGTTGTCGAAACGGTGCAGCGCCACCAGCACCGTGATGATCGTCAGCGCGACCAGGGCGAAGAAGATCAGCAGGTAGTTGACGACGTGGTGCGGAATCGGCTCGGGGATGCCGTGGGCCGGCTCGGGCATTCTTCCGTGTACGTTGGCTTGCGTCATGTGGGCTCCGTTTTCATCACTCGATGCGGCCGGCGATCTGCAACGTCTCTTAGATCAGGTAAAGCAGCGGGAACAGGAAGATCCAGACCAGGTCGACAAAGTGCCAGTAGAGGCCGATGTATTCGGTCCCGGCGGGGAAAAGCTTTCCGCGCAAAGCCTGGACGAGCAGGATGGACAGCGGAATGATGCCGCCGATCACGTGAAGGCCATGGATGCCGGTGAGCGCGAAGTAGCAGCTGTAGAAGATGTTTTTCCAGGGGCCGTACTGAAGGTCGGAATTGATGTTGGCCTTGGTGATCTTGTAATCGAAGCCTTCCTTGGAGGTGGAATCGCCATGCGGAGGTTCGGCGGGTTTGGCTTCGGCGTGGGCGGCGTCGGCCTCGCCCTTATGGCCTTCGTCGCCGGCGCTCATCCCCGACTGATGTTCTTCAACGTACGCCTCGCTGACGAGGTGAAGATTGAAGTCCGCGTCGTGCGGCCCGAGCGGCATGCGGAACCCGTGGATGGTGATGCTGGCGGGGTCTTCGGCGGTGGCGTGGCCGTCGTAGCACCAGAATTTATCCTTGGCAGTTTCGTCGCGGGCGACGATCGAATGGTGCTCGCCGTGAAAGCCGGGGAAGATTTTGACCTTGGATTGATACTCGACCGCCTTGATGCCCATAAAGCCGAACGCGCAGATCAGCGTGATGAGCAGGCAGATGACGACGCGCTTTCGGTCCCCCTTGTGCGATGCATCGACGGCAAGCGCCATCGTGAGCGAGCTGAAAATGAGCACGAGCGTGTTGGCGCCGGCGAGCTTCTTGCTGAGCGCCGCGGCGTGCTCGCTGAACAGGTGGGGCGACCCGCTGCGCAGCACGATGTAGCTGCCGAGGATCGCGATGAAGAACATGATTTCGCTGGCGAGGAACAGCCAGATGGCGACCTTGCCCGGCGAGGTGGGGTCGCCGTGACCGATCACTGGATCGGGCGCGTGCTCCTGCGGGGTGTAGCCGTGATCTAGGACGGTCTCTGACACGTGATCTCCTTCTCTTCTCCCGCCGGCTTGGCGCCGCGGTGATCAGACCTTGTCGACCATAAGGGCGGCGAACAGGATCGGCAGATAGATGATGGACACGAAGAACAATTTACGGGCATCGGTGCGTGTTTTATTGAGGGCGGCGCGAACGCCGTACAGCATGAATGCCGAGCCGCAGACGACGGCGCACATGAGGTAGCCGAGCCCGGCCATTCGCAGCCCAAAGGGCATCAGCGTGACCGGCATGAGCGACATCAGGTAAACGAGAATCTGGCGCCCTGTGGCGGAAAGGTCGGGGTCGACGCACGGTAGCATCTTAAAACCCCCAGCTTCGTAGTCGTCCTTATAGAGAATCGCGATGGCCAGGAAGTGCGGCATCTGCCAGAGGAAAAGGATGCCGAACAGGACCAGCGCCTCCACCGAGACCGCATTGTGAACCGCGGTCCATCCCATCACCGGAGGAATTGCGCCGGGGACCGCGCCGACGACGGTGCAGAGGGTCGTACAGCGCTTCATCGGCGTATAGACCCAGACGTAGCTGGCCAGCGTGACGGCACCGAGGGCGGCAGTGAGCGGGTTGACCACGAGGGCGAGATAGACGACGCCGGCGCAGCCGAGGAGCACGCCGATGAACAGGGCCGACAGCGGCGCAACTGCCCCGGAAGGAATGGGCCGGCCCACGGTGCGCCGCATCAGGGCGTCTAAATCGCGCTCGACATATTGATTGAGCACGCTGGCACCCGCGGCAGTCAGCGCGGTGCCCAGAATAGTATGCAAGAGGCGAATCCAGTCGAGCGGTGTGCCGCGGCCAACGGCGGCGTAAAAGCCGACGAACGTCGTCGCCACGACCAGCATGTTCATGCGCGGCTTGGTGAGCTCGTAATACTGGCGCCAACCGCTCGTGGCGGCGAGTCCGGGCGAATCCAGATCGTCAGACTCAGCGCCGCGGTGATCCACGAGCGGCGGCAGTGCGATCGCGGCGGTCGGAAAGTCGGAAATGTCGGTGGCGGGTTTCATTACGTCATCAACTCGGATTCACGTCGCCGGGGCCATGCTTGTATAGCGAGATTCACGGGCTTTATTGGGAGCCATCGCGCGAGGGTCGCGGGCGGCCAATACGTGCTGTGAGCCGGCATGCCACGTGCGGGCAGCCAGAATAAACGTGGTCATGAGCGTTAGCGCCCCGAGGGCGACATGGGCGCTGGCCACGTCCGCCGGCTTCCAGAGGAGAACCGTGAAGACGCCGAGCGTTAACTGGCTCACCAGAAGCGCCAGCAGAAACATGGCGTGAATCGCGAACCCGCGGCGGCGCAACACGGCGACTGCGAAGGCGACGACCGCAGCCGTGACGCAGACCGCTCCGATGCGATGGGCGAAGTGAACCCATACCTGAAACAACGTAACGCGGGAGGTGAGCTGCTCGTATCCGGCAATGTCTTCGCCGCGAATGGACTTGACCGAAGCGGGAAACGACCGCATCTGGTTGATGCGCGCGAGACCCTGAGCGTCGGTCGGGGGGAGAAGCTTCCCATAAGCCAGGGGAAGATCCGGAATGGCCAGCCCCGCTTGGGAATGGCGCATGACCGCGCCGGCGATGAGTTGGAGATAAATCGCACCAACGGCGATAGCGCCGATCCATGGAAAACCACTACCCGCCGATCGAGGCCCTGCCACCAGCCACCAGCGCGAGGTCATCATCGCCACGAGGGCGGCGAGGCAGAAAAACGCCTGGGCAAAGCAGGCATGGACAATCGCAAGCGTGAGGTTGACGAGCTGAACGCGGAGTCCGCCAAGGACACCCTGCACGATGACAGCCGCAAGGACCGCTGTGGCGAGCCACCGCACGGAGCGACGCGTTTCGCTGCGCCAGGCGACGACCGTGAGGGTGATTGAGAGGAGCCCGACGACCGTTCCCATGAGACGGTGCGTGTGCTCGTACAGAATGCCGCCGATCCACAGGCGCGGCGGGAAGAGGAACATGTTGTAGCCGTAGCTGTTGGGCCAGTCGGGAACGCTCATCCCCGCGCCGTGGCTGGTAACGAGGCCGCCCATAAAGATCAGGGGGAAGGTGGCGCAGGCGGTGAGGAGGGCCAGCAGGTGCAGCCCGCGATGGAAGCGCGGCGGGGCTTGGCCATGGGCGGCGTGGCCGTCAG
>JBBRIN010000053.1:0-10681 GCA_038221115.1 Tepidisphaerales bacterium | reverse complement strand
CCGACGGGGCGGTGACCCCAACAAGCGCGCAGGAAGTGGGGAAAAGATCGTAAAGATAGACGAGCGCATCGGACTGACCCACCGGGATCCCGGGCCCCGCGATGAGCAAAGGCGATTTGAACTCCTCATAAAGGTTCTGCTTGCCCATCAGCCCATGCCACCCTCCGACGGACAGCCCCTGGTCGGCGGTGAAGATGACGTAGGTGTCTCCGTCGCGGCCGGCGTCCTTGAGCGCTTGCATCAACCGCCCGATGTGGTGATCGAAGTGCGTGATGCAGGCGTAATAGTCGGCAAGGTGCTGCCGCATCACCTCCGGCGTGCGCGGGTGCGGGGCAAGCTCTTCATCGCGAATGTGAAGCGCACCATTGTCGAACGGATGATCCGGCATGAAATTTTTGGGAAGCGACAGCTTCGCCGGGTCGTATTCGCCGGGGTAGGGGGGAGGCGCCACGCGCGGATCGTGGGGATAGTGAGGGGCAAGGAACATGAAGAACGGCTGCTCGCCCTTGACGGTCTTCAGGAAGTTGATGGCCTCGTCGGTCACGATCTTCGGTTGCATCGCCTGCGGTGAATCGGGGCCCATGGAGCCGGGCGCTTCCTTCACGCCCTTGTCGCAGTAGATGCAGCGCTCAAAGGCCTCATTTCCCGCGATGAACGAGTTGCCGCGCTTGCCGCAGTAGAGCGTCGCGTAGCCTGCCTTGCGAAAGGATTGCGCGAGGGTCGGCCCGTCATATTTCCCCGAGCGCGGGTCGGCGGGGATGTGAAACACCGACTTCCCGCTCATGATCGCAGTCCGGCTGGGGAGGCAGACGGCCCCGACCATGCCTCCCTGACAATAGACATTGTTGAAATGAAACCCCCAGTGGACCAGCGCATCGAGGTTCGGCGTCTTGATCTGGTCGTTCCCCAGCGCATGAATCGTGTCGTAACGCTGATCGTCCGCGAGAATGAATACCACACTGGCCTGCCGCGGGACGGCGTTGCACCAGGAAGCGCAAACGCAGGCGAGCGTAAAGAGCGCGAGAGAAAGGCGACGCATGCGAAGCTCCTGTCCTATTTCTTCGGCGCCAACTGTTGCTCGATCGACTTGGCCACCTGTTCCCCTAGCGCGTGATAGCCATCCTTCGTGAAGTGTACGTTATTCGGCAGTTGCCATTTCATCTCGTTCGGAAGGACGAATCCGTAGAGGTCGTCGACCTCAATTCCGTTGGCTTTCACGATGCCAAGCGCAGCCTCATTGTATTTGGGCGGCTCATCGGCGGTACGTCCGGTCGAGGTTTCCGGACAAGGCGTTGTCGTGGCGAAGATCAAACGCGCCCCGCTGCCCTTCAGCTTTTGAACGATCGCCTCCAGGTTCTGTGAGTATTGCGCGACGTCCGCCTGCACCGGATCGCTCAGATCTTTGGAGATCGCATCATCGCCAGCCTTCTTCGTGTGTTTCAGGTCGTGCAGTCCGAAGTTGAAGTGGATGACAGACCACTTGATGGCAGGGTCGGCGATCCAACGGTCGGTGCGCTGTACGCCGCGCGTCGTGCCGGAGCAGTTTTCCGGCCCTTTGCCATTCGCGGCCATGGGTCGGTAGACGTTGGCCTTTCCGTTCAGCGCGCTGCGCACGTCGCGCGTGTACCCGATCGAGATGGAATCACCCAGGATCAGGACATTGGGAAGCTTCGGGTCCGGCGTGAACGCCCAATCCGTCGGCTGGACCGCAGCCGCGCCGGTTTTCGGCGGAGTGACGGCCGGGTCAGCCGCGAACGCGGTATATGCCATCGCCCAGACGAGAATCATCGCCGCCGCGCGGGGCAACCGTAACATAGTCCACCTTTCGTTTCGCAGGTGATCCGCCGGCGCGCCTCCCGCCCGGGCAGGTCATCCTGATAACTCGTTTACCTCGGCACCGGGCATGTTGTTATTCCGAAGCCGTTCGATAACCGACGCCCGGCTCCGTGAAGAGGTATTTGGGGCGCGCGGGATTGTCGCCCAGCTTCTGGCGCAGTTGATTCATGTAGACGCGCAGGTAGTGAACCGATTCGCCGGATTCCGGTCCCCACACCTGATCGAGAAGCTGCCGGTGCGTGATGACCTTTCCCGCATTTTTGACCAGCACGCTCAGCAGCCGGTATTCGTTAGGCGTCAGATGCACGGCGCGGCCCGCCACGGTCACATCCCGCCGGCCCAGATCCACATGAAGGTCCGCCAGATCAAACACCGGCTCGCCGTTATCCAGCTTCGTCGCCGCATGACGCAGGGCGACGCGAACCCGTGCCAGCAGCTCCTTGACCCCAAAAGGTTTGGTCAGGTAGTCGTCCGCGCCCGCGTCCAGCGCGGCCACCTTCTCCTGCTCCTTGCCCCGAGCCGAAACGATGATGATGGGGATGCGCGTCCACTCCCGGAGCCGCTGAGTAATCGTGAGCCCGTCCAGATCCGGCAGGCCCAGGTCGAGGATGATCAGGTCCGGCGGCGCCCCGACAGCCTGGCGAAGCCCCAGCTCCCCCGTGGCCGCCTCCGCGACCGCGTAGCTTTCGCTTTCAAGCGTGAGGCGCAGGAATCGGCGCAACGGCCGTTCATCCTCGATAACCAGGATAGTAGGTTTAGGCATATGGATGACGCGATTCGATCCACAACCATTATCCAGCCGGCCATCACAAGTGCCAATCACGCCTCTCGATTGCTCGAAGGAGGTGGCGGACCCTTTCGGGGCAATTCGATATGAAACACCGCCCCTCCCTCCGGTCGATTCGCGGCCCGGATCGTTCCGCCATGCGCGTCAATAAGTCCTTTGCAGATCGCCAAACCCAGGCCCAGCCCGATTCGGTGCCCGCTGCCCGGCGTGGCGGCGTGGAAAAACTTGTCGAACACGCGCGATTCCGCGTTCAAGGGAAGTCCCGTGCCTCGATCGGCGACCTCGATCACTACTGCCGAAGCGTTCGAGGTGATCGAAATGTCAATCGGGCTGCCCGGCGGCGTGTGCTCGATGGCGTTATCCACGAGGTTTACAAGCACTTGCTCGATAGCGACCGAGTCGACGCTGACGAGCGGAACCTCCGGGTCAATTCGCGTAGTCAGAGGGCGATCCGCCAGCCGCTTGGTCAAGTGTTGCAGCGCTGAGCCGAGGATTTCCGGCACATGCTGCCATTCCTTGCGGATCAACAGTCCCCCGGATTCAACGCGAGTCATCTGCAGAAGGTTATTGATTAGCCGTTCCATCCGCTCGGCCTCGGCATAAATCGTCGCCAGCATCTCGTCGTGCGCCCCCGGTGAGAGCCGCTTGCCGCTTTCGATCAGCGTGCTCGTCGCGCCCACGATGCCGGCGATCGGGGTGCGCAAATCGTGCGAAACGCTCGACAACAGCGTGTTGCGCAAAAACTCCGCCTCCGCGCGCTCCCAGGCCTGTTGCGCCGCAAGCACCTGCGTCCTGGCGCGATGAGTGAGCGTGCTGATTACCAGGGCAGTCAGCAGCATCACGGCGAATGTCATGAGGTATTGCTCGTCTTCAACGCCAAGCTTGAGGTAGGGGGGTACGAAGCAGATGTCGAACGCAATGACGCCGAGGATCGATGCGAGCACCGCAGCGCCGCGAGGGTGACGCGTGGCGATCCACAGCACCGCCAGCAGGTAAAGCATCAGGACGTTCGTATTGGCAAGGAACGGATGGCGTGATGCATCGGGCAGGTGGAGCCCGTGGTAGAGGACCCAGCCCACGGCAGTGGCTACAGCGGTGGCCAGGACGGCGGCGAGATAACCTGTAAGCGTTTCAGACGAAGCGGTGACGCGATTCGGGGAAGAGCCGGGCATGTCCTCGTGAGTGTACCCCGCCCCATTCGGAGCCGCGAATTAGGTGGGGGAAGTCAAGCTCATGAAATCATCAGGACAGACGTCAATTGCATCAGGAAAATATCAAGATTCGCCGCGAACGAGCTGCTTTCCTTGACCAGCGCGGAACCGGTCCTACGTTCCGAAGAGCGCAGCATGACGCTGCCTGATCGCCAGCGTTGGGAGAACCCGCCTTTGTCCTGGGAACGTCTATGTCAGCGCCTTCAATCGGAAAAGATAAGCCTCTTGCCTTGTCCATGCTCGCCGGCGAGCGGCCGCGCAACGTTGGTTGGCTTCAAGCGGCGGGGCTGCTGTTTGGAGATTGGGGCACCAGCCGACTCTACGTGCTGGGGCTGGCGCTCTTCTTCGCGGGCCGCACCAGCTTCTGGCTGATCATTGGGATGAGCGGGTTGATCCTCGCCGTCGGCTGGGCGTACACGCAGATATGCCGCATCTATCCTGACGGCGGTGGCGTCTACACCGCCGCCAAACACAAGAGTCGCACCCTGGCGGTGGTCGGGGCACTGCTTTTGTTCGCCGATTACACCGTCACCGCGAGCCTGAGCGTGTTGGACGCGTTCCACTATTTCGGGCTGCACCACGCAGTCGAGGGTAAAAGCCTGTCGGCGGAAGAGGCCAAGGCCCATGCGGATCGATCCAATCCCAACCTCGACGCCGGTGACACGCTCGATCCCCATCGCGAAAGCGACCCGACCGAAGCCGAAGTGTTGTTCGCCTTCAATTCGCCCGCCCTCTGGGCGATGATCGCCATCGCCGCGATCGGCGCGTTCAACCTGATGGGCCCCAAGCACACCGGCGGGTTCGCGCTGGCGGCGGCGCTGGGGATGGTTTTTATCACCCTGCTCATCACCGCCTTCGCATTGCCCCAGGTGCCGTGGCACGATCTTCCCAAGCGCATCGGGCATCTGAATCATTCTCCGGGCCAGATGTGGGTGGCCTTCGTTTCCATCGTGCTCGCCCTGAGCGGCGTCGAGGCCATCGCCAACCTCACCGGCGTGATGAAAAAGCCCGTGGCCAAGACCGCCAACCGGGCGATCTGGGTGGTCGCCGGCGAGGTCGCCGTCTTCAACGTGGTGCTGGCCATCTGCATGCTGGCGATCGTCCCGTTGAACCGCGACAATCACATGAACGACATGGCCGCCTTCCTCAGCGGCAAGTTCGTCGGCGGCTGGGGCGAGTGGGCCGTCCGCATCGTCGGCGGATTGCTGCTGCTTTCGGCGGGCAACACCGCCATCACCGACATGATCTCCGTGCAGTACCTGATGGCCCGCGATGGCGAGCTGCCGCGCGCGATGGTCAAACTGAATCGTTTCGGCGTGCCGTGGATTCCGGCGATCGTCGCCGCCAGCGTGCCGATCATCGTGCTGCTCATCAGCCACAACATCGACGCACTGGCCGCCCTCTACGCCATCGGCGTGATCGGCGCGGTGGCGATCAACGTCACGCTCTGCGCCATCCACCCGCGCCTGCGCAGGATGCGCCGTAAGGTGCCGATGATGATCCTCGGCATCGTCCTGCTGGCGATCTGGATCACCCTGGCCTTCGTGAAGCACGAGGCGCTGATCTTCGTCGGCATCGTCATGGCCCTGGGCCTCTCCGCCCGCCAATTGAACAAGTGGCTCGCCACCCGCAAGGGCCCCCAGCTCAGCCTCTTGAAGCGAGCCATCCTCGAGCAGTTACCGGCGGACCCGATCGGCATGCCCAAGATCCTGCTGGGCACCTACGGCTCCGATGCCCTGGCGCCCATGGCCTTTGCCGAGGCCAAGCGCGACCACGCAGCGCTGGTCGTTGCCTTCATTCGCCAGGTGAGCCTCGGCTACAAGTGGGACCAGCAATTGACCATCGACAGCGACCTGGCCGCGCAGCGGACCTTCGCGCGATATCTGGAGGTGGGGCACGAGAACGGCGTTCCCGTGATTCCCGTGTATGACACCGGCCCCGACGCAGCGGAGCTCATTGCCGAGAGCGCCGCCATTCACGGGTGCGACCGCGTCCTCATCGGCAGCAGCCGCAAGGGCACGCTGTACCACTTGATCAAGGGTCATTTCCAGACCCGGCTGGAGAGCTACCTGCCACCGGAAATTCGCGTGCAGGTCGTTCAAGCCGACGAACACCTCGTGGATCCTGCTCAGGCTGAAGCCGCCGTTCAGAAGCTGGCGGAGCCGAATCGCTCGGCCTGACCCGTGTTTGACATCCGGGTTTACCTCTGCGAAGACATGCCCCATCAGCGCAGGCCGTTCTCGGTCGCGCGAATTTCGACCCATATCGCTCTGCGGAAGGAGATCGCGCCATGCACCGTCTCGCCAAGCTCGCCTCGGCCGCCGCCCTGGCTCTGTCCATCAGCACCGGCATCGCCTGCGAGCACGTCGGACACGACGACTCCTCAGCCACAACAGACCACAAGACCACGGAAGGTTCCAAACCCATGGCCAGCGCCAGCATCACCCGCGCCGACTTCGGCAAGACTGCGGAGGGGCAGCCCGTCGATCTCTTCACCCTCGCCAACGGCAACGTCACCGCCAAAATCATGACCTACGGCGGAATCATCACCGAAATCCACGCCCCGGATCGCACCGGCAAAACAGCCGACGTCGTCCTCGGCTTTGGCACCCTGGACAAATATCTCGCCGGCCACCCGTTTTTCGGCGCCATCGCCGGGCGATATGCCAACCGCATCGCCAAAGGCAAGTTTTCACTCGACGGACATGACTACACGCTCGCCGTTAACAACGGCCCCAACTCCCTGCACGGCGGGCTGAAGGGCTTCGACAAACAGGTGTGGAACGCCCAATCGTCCAATGGCGCAGACGGCCCCACCCTCAAGCTCACCTATATCAGCAAGGACGGCGAGGAGGGCTACCCCGGCGCCCTCACATCCACCGTCACGTATATGCTCACCAACCAGAACGAGCTGAAGATTGAGTACGACGCCACCACCGACAAGCCCACTGTCCTGAACCTCACCAACCACTCCTACTGGAACCTCGCCGGCGAAAACAGCGGCACCATCCTCGATCAGACCCTCACTTTGAACGCCGACCGCTACACGCCCGTCGACGAAACGCAGATTCCCACCGGCGAACTCAAGTCGGCTAAGGGCACGCCCATGGATTTCATCACGCCGCACAAAATCGGCGAGCGCATCGCCCAGATCCCCGGCCCCCCGCCCGGTGGCTACGACCACAACTACGTCATCAACGGCGGCGGCCAGGGCAAGCTGGTCAAAGCCGCCACGGTCAATGATCCCAAGTCCGGCCGAACCCTCGAATGCTGGACCACCCAGCCCGGCGTCCAGGTCTACACCGGCAATTTCCTCGACGGCAAGCTCACCGGGATCGGCGGCACCCAATACGTGAAGAACGACGCCGTCTGCCTCGAGACCCAGCACTTCCCCGATTCGCCCAACCACCCGCAATTCCCGACCACCCGCCTGAACCCTGGCGAAAAGTACCACCAGGTAACGGTCTATAAGTTCTCGGCCCAGTGAACGGCCATCGCGGAGGCATCCAATGAATCGTCTCGCCCTCCTAGCCGTCGCTCTGGTGTTCTGCTCCGCCGCAGCCGTCGGCGCTGCGCCGTCCAAGCCCAACATCGTCTTCATCCTCGCCGACGACCTCGGCTGGTCGGACCTCGGCTGTTACGGCGCCGACCTCCACGAAACGCCCAACCTCGATGCATTTGCCCGACAGGCGGTTCGATTTCCGCAAGCCTATGCCATGTCCGTCTGCTCGCCCACGCGCGCCTCGATCCTCACCGGAAAGCACGCCGCGCGTTTGCATATCACGATCTGGCGCGAGGGGTCCCTCGATCCACCGCGCCCCAACTGGAAACTCCTGCCACCCGTCACCGAGCACGATCTTCCCCTGGCGGAAATGACCACCGCCGAGGCGCTTAAGGCCGCCGGCTATCTCACTTTCCACGTCGGCAAGTGGCATCTGGGCGACGCCGCCCATTATCCGGAAACACAGGGCTTCGATGTCAACATCGGCGGCACCCACTGGGGCGCGCCCAACACCTATTTCTATCCATTCTCCGGAAGCAAAACCTTCCGCGATTTCCGATACGTGCCCGGCCTGGGCGTCGGCAAGAAGGGGGACTACCTGACGGATCGACTGACCGACGAGGCGCTGAAGCTGATCGACAGCGCCGCAGATCGACCGTTCTTCTTGAACCTCTGCTACCACAGCCCGCATACGCCGATCGAGGGCAAGGCCGCCGCGGTGGAACATTTCCGGCAGAAGCTCGCCCCGGGCCTGCATCACCAGAACCCGGACTACGCCGCGATGGTGCAGTCGCTGGATGAGAACGTCGGTCGCGTCCTGCGGCGCCTCGATGAGCGGCACCTGGCCGACACTACGCTGGTGGTCTTCACGTCCGACAACGGCGGCTTCGTCGATCGCTTCGGTGGCAAGGCGGTGACCAACAATGCGCCCCTGCGTTCCGGCAAGGGGTCGCTCTACGAGGGTGGCGTTCGCATCCCCATGATGATTCGCTGGCCCGGCGTGACACCCGCGGGCGGCGGCGTCTGCGACGTCCCCACCTTCTGCACCGACTTCTTCCCAACCATCGCCTCCGCCGCCGGCGTCAACGCGGATTCAGCGCAGGATGGACTGAGCCTCTTGCCCCTGCTCAAGGACCCAACCGCCGGCAAGCTGGAGCGCGACGCCCTCTTTTTCCACTATCCCCACTATTACTCGACAACCACACCCGTCAGTGCCATCCGCCAGGCGGATTGGAAGCTGCTCGAGTATTTCGAGGACCAGCACGTCGAGTTGTACAACCTCAAGGACGACCCGGGCGAAACGAAGGATCTTGCAATACAGCAGCCGGACCAGGCGGCTAAGCTGCGCCAGCGTCTTGCCGACTGGCGCAAGGCCGTCGGCGCTCAAGTGCCGACAAGCCGTTGACATCTCGAGCCTCCGCCGGTGAAGTCTGACGCATGCCGATCACTTTCCGCGCGCTGATTCTGTCGGTCCTCTTTGCTCCTGCCCTTTTTGCCGCCGACTGGCCGCAATGGCGCGGCCCCAATCGCGACGGCCACGTTCCCGACGGCGTCCCCGTGCCCACCTCGCTCCCCGATTCACCCAAAATCCTCTGGCGCCAAAAGGCCGGCTTCGCCGTCGCATCCCCCGTGGTCGGCGGCGGCAAAACCGTCTACCTCGACAACACCGCCGACAAGGAGGTCGTCCACGCCGTCGACGCGGCCACGGGCGCGCCCGCATGGTCGATCGAGCTGGACGATGTACACAAGGACAGCCAGACCGCGCCCGGACCTCGCTGCACTCCCCTGATCGACGCCGACCGCGTGTACGCGCAGTCCGGGCGCGGCCATCTGAAATGCCTGAGCCTCGCCGAGGGGAAGCTGATCTGGCAGACGGATTACGTGAAGGAGTTTGGGGCGACGTTCATCGGCGAGAAGGGCGAAGCGCAGGGCGCGATACGCCACGGCTACACCGCAACCCCCCTCATCGACGGCGATCACCTGATCTGCGAAACCGGCGGCCCCGGCGCCGGCATCACCTGCTTCGAAAAGCAAACCGGAAAGGTCGTCTGGAAGTCCCAGGACGACGTCCCCGCATACGCCGCGCCGATCATCGCCACCGTCGCCGGAAAGCGGCAGATGATCTGCTACACCGTCAACGGCGTCCTCGGTCTCGACCCCATCGACGGCAAGCCCCTCTGGCGCGACGCCGTGAAGACCAAATTCGCCCGCCACGCCGCCACCCCCGTCGTTGTGGGCACGGACATGATCGTCGTCTCCTCGCACGAGGTGGGACTCATGGGCATTCGCATTTCCGCCGACGGCGACAGCCTCAAGGCCGAGCGCGCCTGGACCAACAAGCCCATCGCCATCAACTTCGCCAGCCCCGTCGCCGTCGGTGACTATGTCTACGGCGTCGGCCCTCAAAAAAACATCATTTGCGTCGAAGCAAAGACTGGAAAGCTCGCCTGGTCGAAGGACGGCTATTTCACCAGTCCCGCCGGCAAAGCCTATGCGGGGATTATCGTCGTGGGCCCGAACCTGCTGATCCTGACCGACGGCGGCCAACTCGTCATGCTCGCGGCCGACCCGAAGGCGGCGCGCGAAGTGGCCAAGGCCCGCGTCGCGGGCGCAAACTGGTGTAATCCGGCCTATGCGGATGGGCGATTGTATCTGCGCGATGATAAGGAAGTGTTGTGTGTAGAGTTAATGCGGTGAAGAGGGAGCGGTGGCCAAACGGAAACACGCGCCCCCGCCGGGCGGAATCTCGGCGACCAGGCGGTGCTCGCGGCCGAACTCTCGCGTCCCGGCGCCGGGAGTGAGTTCCTGCGCGGTGAAGTGGGGCGCGTCGTCCGCGAGGGTCACGGTTGCGCGCGATGCGCGGTCGAGCGATTTGTTGATGAGTAGGAGCCAGAGCGCGCCATCGGGTGTGCGCTTGAGGCGCAGGGCCACGGCGCCGCCGTTCGCCTCCGTCACTTTTGCTCCCAGCGAGGTCCACATCCTTCCGGTCGCCGGCTGGCCGTCCGCGATCATAGATTCCAGACGGCGGGCGGTTTCGGCCAGCCGGCGCACTTCATCGCAGCGGCCATCGGGCTGCTCGCGCAGATCCCACGTCAGCAGCCCGCGGTTGGAGAAGTGCGTGAAGTTGTAGGCGCACTCGAAGAAGAACGCGCGGGCGCCGCCGGCCATCGCCCACCAGAACTGGTTGCGCAGTTCGACGTCCTTCGGCACCCGCGGATCGAGAAAGGGCACGTGCGCCTGCAGTACGGCCTGGGGCGGCAAATCGAAATGCCGAAACTGGTTGAGTCGCGTTTCCCACAGGCTCATCTCCGGCTTCCTGGCCCAACCGCCCACGGGCGCGTAATC
>JBBRIN010000052.1:0-10710 GCA_038221115.1 Tepidisphaerales bacterium | reverse complement strand
GCGGACGGCTCGCATCACGTGCGCCGCGTGTCGTTTTATGCGACCGACCGGCCGCAGAGGCGCGGGCGGGGGTTTTATCACACCAGGGAAAGACGCGTGCGGATGGGCTGCGCGATGGCGTCAGCATCGATGCAGCGGGGGACGGGGGCAATGAATAACGGGCGGCTCTTCGTTTTGTTCTAAACCCGCTGTGAACCTGTGACGAATGTTTCGTGTGAAGCGGCGACGTTGTGTGGGATGCCTTGCACGGCTGGTTCCCAAGCGCCAGCCGAGACAGAAGGTGAAGAACGACCCGCGCATCTTCGCCGCCGCCCGCGAGTTGCGTGACCGCTGGCTGGAGCAGGTGAACGGCGATCCATCGGCGCTTGCTATCACGGGCAAATATAACGTGAGCAAGGCCATCGCAGCGCAGCAGGCAGGCGCGGGAGCGGTGAAGCTGCTGGAGTCGGCTTCGTTGCTCGCGGCTTAGATTTATTTCTTCCCCAGCCCCCGCTGAACCTTAAAAAAATCGCGAAGCAGCCCCGCGCATTCATCCGCGAGCACCCCCTCGCTCACCTCCACGCGATGGTTGAGCCGATCATCCTCGCACACTTGATACAGCGTCCGCACCGCCCCGGCCTTGGGATCGCGACAACCAAAGACCAGCTTGGGAATCCGCGCATTGACGATCGCTCCCGCGCACATCGGGCAGGGCTCCAGCGTTACCACCAGCACGCAATCCACCAGCCGCCAATCCCCGATCACCGCTGCCGCCGCCCGAATCGCCAGGACCTCGGCATGTCCCGTCGGATCGCGATCTGCTATGCGGCGATTGAACCGTGCGCCGATGACCTTCCCCGAAGGCTCGTGCACGACGATGCATCCAATCGGCACCTCGCCGATATCGTGCGCCTTCCCCGCCTCCCCAATCGCCAATCGCATCCAATCGTCGTGTACGGTCATGCGGCTAACTGGAGTCGAACCAGCACGTCCTTACGGACACAAGAACCTGAATCTTGCGCGTCTGCCAATTCCGCCATAGCCGCGGCAGATTCGCAATCTTAAAGGCCCACCCCCCTCTGTCAAGTTTGACCATTCGCGGCCGAATCATGCCATCATGGCGCGGAGCAGCGACTGAAGATTTTCCGGGCGACTCTTTCGTCTCGCCATCTCGCGGATAATCTCTTGCGCTTCTCCGCTTGAAAAAGGACCCCACATG
Source organism: Tepidisphaerales bacterium (assembly GCA_038221115.1). Classification (GTDB taxonomy): domain Bacteria; phylum Planctomycetota; class Phycisphaerae; order Tepidisphaerales; family Tepidisphaeraceae; genus JANXVV01. The sequence goes on along the minus strand of JBBRIN010000052.1, from coordinate 9,512 downwards.
CAGCCGAAACTTGCCGCCTTCCCCAAAGCGTTCATGGACCAGCTCTGCGTCAACGGTGAAATGTCGCTGAAGCAGTGGATCGATCTCGCTTCCACGCTCAAGGTGGACGGGCTCGAGTTCTACATGGGCTTTCTCGATCTCCGCGACAAATCCACCTGGCCCGCCGTCCGCCGCTATTCAGAGGACAAGGGCCTGCCGATTCCCATGATGTGTTGCTCGCCGGACTTCACCCACCCCGATCCAGCCTTTCGACAACACCAGATTGACCTTGAAAAAGGCTGGATCGACATGACCGCCACGCTCGGCGGCTCGCTTTGCCGCGTTCTGTCCGGCCAGCGCCGCCCCGAAGTCTCCCGCGCCGATGGCATCAAGTACGCCGCCGACTCGATCGAAGCCTGCATTCCCCACGCCGCCGCGCGGGGCGTCACGCTCATCATCGAAAATCACTATAAGGACAACTACTGGCAGTTCCCCGAATTCGCACAGAAGGCCGATGTCTTCTGCGAGCTCATCGATCGCATCCAATCCCCCCATTTCGGCGTTAACTACGACCCGAGCAACACCATCCTCGCCGGCGAAGACCCGCTGGACCTGCTCGCCCGCGTCAAGCATCGCGTCGTCAGCATGCACGCGTCCGACCGCTACCTCGCTGAAGGAACCATCGCCGACCTTCGCAAGGAAGAAGACTCCGTCGGCTACGCCAAACGCCTCCGCCACGGAGTGATTGGCCGCGGCCTCAACGACTACGACGCCATCTTCTCGACCCTCGCCCACGAAGGCTTCCACGGCTGGATCTCCATCGAAGACGGCGTCAACGGCATGGAAGAACTCCACCAGTCCGTCGCGTTCCTGAGAAAGAAAATCGCTCAATACTGGCCGAAATGATTGCGCCAAGATCACCAAGACACCAAGAACACCAAGGGGGAGAAGAGGGAGTTGGAAATGCCATACGAAGGGGAGATTCCGCCGCACGGCCAGTTCATTCCGCCGCCGGAAGAATTGGACGCGTTAGCCCATCGCGTCATCGGCGCCGCCATTGAGGTCCATCGCGAACTGGGCCCAGGCATGCCCGAGATCGCGTACGTCAACGGCCTCGCCATCGAGCTCAAGCTCCGCGGCATCAATTTCGAGCGAGAAAAGCCCATCGACATCCTCTACAAAGGCACAGTCGTCGCCAAAGGCCGCATCGACCTTCTCGTCGAGCGCATACTGGTCGTGGAGGCCAAATCCATCGTCACGATCACCGCCGTAGACCGCCTCCAAACCCTCAAGTACATGCGCATCCTCCGCCAACCCCTCGGGCTCCTCATCAACTTCAACGTCCCCATGTTAAAACTAGGCATCAAACGCATCATCGAAACCGAATTTTCTTCTTCATGATCTTGGTGTCTTGGTGATCTTGGCGCAATATCCCCCCAGAAATAACCAGAGCACCAGAGGAACCAGCAAATGAAACCCATCGGCGTAGCACTCATCGGCTCCGGCGGCATCGCGCTCGCCAACCACGTCCCCGGCCTCGCACTCTGCCCGAACGCGAAACTCGTCGCTCTCTGCGACAGCAATCCGCAGACCCTCGAGAAGGCCGCGCAGACGACGGGCATCAAAACCACCACCACCGACTACAGGCAGATTCTCCAACGCGACGACGTTCACGCGGTTATCGTCGCGACGCCCAACTTCGTCCACGCGCCGATCGTGATGGACGCCGTGAAGGCCGGCAAGCATGTGCTCTGCGAGAAGCCGATCGCGATGAACCTCGCCGAGGCGGTGGCGATGTACAAGGCCGCCGAAGCCGCCGGCGTCCGCCATATGACGGCCTTCACCTATCGCTTTGTCCCCGCGATGCACTACATGTCGCATCTCGTTCAATCCGGCGCGCTCGGCAAACCGTATCACTTCCGCGCCCAGCGCTTCCAGGACTGGGGCGACCGCAATCTCGGCTGGCGCCAGCTTAAAAAGTTCGCCGCCACCGGCGAGCTCGGCGACATGCTTTCGCACCGCATCGATTATGCCCATTTCCTCATCGGCCCCATCTCCCGCTGCGCCGCCCGCCTCAAACAATTCGTCGAGACGCGCGGCGGCCAACCCTCCGACTTGGACGATTGGGTCGCGATCCTCGCCGACTTCCAGAACGGCGCGACCGGCGTGCTCGAGTCGAGCAAGCTTGTCACCGCCCGCGGCGAAGGCGGCCGCTCCCCGGATGTTGCCGAAGTCAACGGCACCGAAGGCTCCGCCATCTACCAGCTCGGCAAGCCCCTCGAACTCCAACTCGGCAAAAACGGCGACTCGTCCCTCCACACCGTCCCGGTGCCGAAGGAATTCCTCGTCTGGCCCGGCAGCCCCCGCGACCCGAAGCTGGGCGACCCCATCATCACCTTCCGCTACGACCAGGACGTCGAGTTCATCGACGCCATTACCCACAACCGCCCCTGCCGGCCAAGTCTTCTCGACGGCGTTCGCGTCCAGGCGGTCATGGAAGCGGCCCTGCAAGCCAACGCCGAGTCGCGGTGGATCGATGTGCCGCAGGAATTTTGATCGCCAGGAACCTCAGCCGCGGTTCTTATTCGAATAATTCCCGGACATCGTCCGACCACGCGTGATCGTGCTCCGTCCACTTGATGTTGGCCTGGGGAAACCCCGTCCGGCAATAGCCCCGCCGCGCCTCAAAATCGAAAACGGCCTGCGGCGTCTGATTGATGAGCAACGCCGCCTTGAACCCATCCCGCGACCAGACAATCTGCACGACCAACGCCTTGTCCCGATCGGTCACGTCCGCAACGTTGTAAACGTGCAGCGCATCCACGATCGGATTCTCCGGCTGGTTCATGTCCAACCCGTAAAGATAGCCCGTCTCCCCGTCGTCCTCGAACACCACCCCAAACGGCTGGCTCGGCGACGGGCCCTCCACCGTCTGCGGCTCCCCCACGGTCATCGTTCTTTCCGCGACGAGTTCGATGTCCATGTGACTGCCTCTACAAATCGGCTTGTTTGCCGGCAATTTTACGTTTCACAATCTACCTCTTACCATTGCTCCATGTCTCAAACTAAAAAACTCGCTCTCGTCACCGGCGCCGGCTCGGGCGTTGGTCAAGCCATCGCGTTGAAACTCGCGGCTCAGTCGTGGCATGTCATTCTGCTCGGACGGCAGATCCGCACGCTTCAGGAGACGATCGCCAAAGCGGGCCCCCAATACGCTAAACAACTCATGGCCACACCCTGCGACGTCGCTAATCATGCCGATGTGAGGAAGATGGCGGCGCAAGTCCTCGCCGAGCACGGGCCGGTGCAGGTTCTGGTTAATGCGGCGGGCACCAACGTGCCTCAGCGGGCGCTCGAGGTTTTGTCGGATGCCGATTATCACCAGATGATCGACGCCAATATGAACGGGCCGTACTACGTCGTGCAGGCATTCCTCCCCGGCATGCGAGCGCGCGGGCAGGGGACGATCATCAACGTCATCTCCGATGCGGCCCTCGCCGCGAGCCCCAAGGCGGGGCCGGGGTATGTCATGTCGAAGTTCGGGCTCCGCGGCCTCACGCAGGCGATCAATGCTGAAGAGCGCGGGCGCGGAATCCGGGCGACTTCTCTTCTGCCGGGCGACATAGATACGGATCTGCTCCTCAAACGCCCCAGCCCGCCGCCACCGGAGGCACGCGCTAAGATGCTTCGGCCGGACGATGTCGCGGACTGCGCGATGCTTTGCATCAATCTTCCTCCGCGGGCGATTGTTGAAGAGCTCCTGGTTCGACCGGCGTAGGGAATGCAACGTTTTGCATCGAAATGCAACGTTTCCAGCGTTTCGGGTGGGGCGTTGCATCGAACGTTAGATTTATCGGATATGGGCAATCCGCTCTGCCAACTTCACGCCGACGTGGTCGCCTGCACGCGCTGCCCGCGTCTGCGGACGTATTGCACCGCCATCGCGCAGACCAAGCGCCGCGCGTTCATCATGGAAGACTATTTCGGCAAGCCCGTTCCCGGGTTCGGCGACCCCCGCGCTCGGCTGTGGATCATCGGACTCGCGCCGGCGGCTCATGGCGCGAATCGCACCGGGCGCGTCTTTACGGGCGATCGTTCCGGCGATTTTCTTTTCGCCGCCCTTCACCGCACCGGCTACGCGAACCAGCCGACCAGCATTCACCGCGCCGACGGGCTTGCGCTGACCGATTGTTACATCAGCGCCACGGCTCGGTGTGCGCCGCCGGCCAACAAGCCGTTCCCGGAGGAAGTCGCCGCCTGTTCCACGTTTCTCGACCGCGAGTTCCAGATCCTGCGCGATAAGCGCGTCATTCTCGCCCTGGGCAAAATTGCCTGGGACGCGTGCCTGACGCTGGTCGCCCGGCAGGAAATCGCCGTGGCTTCTCCCAAGCCGGCGTTTGGCCACGGTGCCATCGTGCCGCTCACCCCCGGGCTCACATTGATCGGCTCGTATCACGTCAGCCAGCAGAACACGTTCACCGGCAAACTCACCGAAGCGATGTTCGATGCCGTTCTCCAGGTCTGCCGTCGGGCCGCATCCGGGCGCGTCATCCCTCCTTTAGCTGCTCGGCCAGCACGCGCTTCAACACCTTCCCGGTCGGCGAATGCGGCAACTCCGCCACGAACACGAGCTCGCGCGGCACCTTGAACGCCGCCAGCCCCTGCGCGCGGCACGTCTCCTTTAACTCTTCGGGCGTCGCCTGCTGGCCTTCCTTCAGCACGATGAACGCCATCACCACTTCTCCGCGCGATACGTCCTTTTTTCCGAGAACCGCCGCCTCGGCCACCGCGGGGTGCATCATAAGCGCCTCTTCGATTTCGCGCGGCACCGCCTTTTCGCCGGCGACGATGATCAGCTCCTTTTTGCGACCGGTGATGTGTACGAATCCCTCGGGATCGACCATCCCCAGATCGCCGGTTTTGAAGAATCCATCCGCCGTCATCACCGCCGCCGTCTCGGCCGGCAGGTTGAAGTAGCCCTTCATGATCATCGGGCCCTTCAGCCACACCTCGCCGCTTTGCCCCTGCGCCACATCCTTGCCGTCATCATCGGTAATCCGCACCGTCACTCCGGGCACCGGCGTGCCCACGCTCCCCGGTTTGTTCCGTTGCGGCGAGTTGAACGTCACCGGCCCAATGGTCTCGGTCAGGCCATACCCCTCGTAGATCGGCTTCCCAAACTTCGCCAGAAACCCCTCGCGCACATTTGCCGGCAGCGGCTCTCCACCGCTGAGCGCCGCGTAGAGACTGACCATATCCGCCGGGCCGGCATCCTTCAGCCGCGCCACCGCACCATACATGCTCGGCACCGCCGCGATCACCGAGATCTTGTGCTCCCGAATCGCCTTAATCGTCGCAACGGGACTGAACCGCCCGGTGTAGACCGTCATCGAACCGAGCGTGACCGGCGCGAGCATCGTCGCCAGCAATCCCGTCGAATGGAACAGGGGGATGATCCCCAGGAAGCGATGCTTTCCCTCTAACTGCGCATGATCGATGGCCGCCTGCACGTCGCTGTGCAGGTTGCCGTAGCTCAGCACGACCCCCTTGGGCAGGCCGCTGGTCCCGCTGGTGTACATCACCACCGCGGTGTCGTCGGCCTTTACCTCCGGCAGCTTTGGCTGGATCGCGCCGGGCGGAACCTGCGGAAGGGCGGTCAGATCGACGATTTTTATCGGCGTCTCCTTCAGCCGCCCGGCGAGCAACGGAATCGTCACCACGGTGTCGATCCCACTGTCCGCGATCACATGGGCTACCTCGCGCTCCCCCAGGAGGAAGTTGATCGGCACGACGGCCTTGCCAGCCAGCAGGGTTCCGTAGAAACTGGCCACGAAGCCCGCGCTTGCCGGCAACAGCAGCCCGACGCGCGGTTGAGATGTTTGCGCCCGCAGGTACATGCCCAGCCCGGCCGACATGGCGGCCAACTGCTGGAAGGTGTATTGCCCGCGGTCGTCGATGATGGCAACCTCGTTGGGCATCCGGCTCGCGTGGGCAAACATCGGTTCAAATAGCATGACGCTCCTGGGCCAGTGGGCAGTACACAGTAGGCGGTACGCAGACGCGGCCGCCGCGCCCAATAGTATCTTCAAGAGGCACGGATGCGAACCGTTCAACCATCAACGATGACTCAAGTGAAACCAACTCCGCGCTTTCTCTGCCTACTGCCTACCGCCTACTGCCTACTGCTTTGCTCCTGCGCGTCGCAACAGGATGCCAACGTCAAAACCCTTCGGGCTGGTTATGACGCCCTCGCCGCGCATCGGCTTGATGACGCCGTCACCGCCGCCGACAAGGTTTTGGCCAACTCGCCTACTAAAACCCTGCCCGCCGAAGCTCATTACCTCAAGGGAAGCGCGTACGAAGATCGCGCTATGTCCAGCCCCACGAACCTGAGCAGCGACCTCCAGCGCGCCCGCACCGAGTATATCGCTGCGATTGCGGAGCCGCACGCGCCGGACCTGGAGGGCCGCGCCCGCGCCGGCGTCGCCAACGTCGCCTTTCATCAGGACGACTATGCGACTGCATACATGCAGTGGCAGTCGGCGTACGAAAAGCTCGAAAGGCCCGAAGACAAGTACCGCACGCTTTATCGCCTTGGCCAGACCGCCCAGCGCATCGGTCACTGGGAGGAGGCGGACAAATTCTTCACCATGATCGAGCAATCCGCCCCAAACACCGATCTTGCCACCAAGGCCCGCCAACATCGCGGCGCCCGCGGTTTCATCGTCCAACTGGCGACGTTCGCGGACGCCAAACAAGCCGTCGCCGCCGTTACGGCGCTTCGCCGTCAGGGGATCGCCGCCCAGGACACGCCCGACCCGGCCAACCCGTCGCTTCATCTGATCCGGATCAGCCCGTTGTCCACCTGGCTGGAAGCAAAGGCCCTTAGGCAGCGCTTCGCCGCCGAATACCCGAATATCGTCATCTTGCCGTGATTGGCCCGGGCCGCTTCCAAATCCGCTTCTTCTTTCTAACGCCGTTTCCCATCCCCTCGCCGCCGCGCGGTTGCTATACTCTTCGGAGGAGCATGTTCGTACGCGTGTTCTAACGGGATGAGGCCCATGCCAACGTGCCCGAAATGTGGAAGCACCCGGGTCGACCGCTTCTGCGGCAAGTGCGGTGCAGCCACCGCGCCCACGTTCTACCGCGCCGTTGCCGCGCCGCCGCCCGTTCGCCCGCAACCGAAGCGCAAATCCGGCCTCCCCGTCCTGTTTGTCCTGGTGGTCGGTCTCACCGGCGTTTTCGGATTCTTTTCCATGACCGCCGTGCATGTCGCCACGATCCGGTCGCCGATCGCCGTCAACGATCGCACGCTTGAATCGTCATCCACTGAGGCCGTCAACCTCCTTCGCCTGCTGGATGCCGACACCGACTCGGCCCTGCGCCGAAACGCCGCCTTCATTCGCGATCTCGAATCGCGCGCCGTCTCCTGCCACGAGCGCCAGGCCGACCTGGCCAACCATTACAAGGAGATGATCAACCTGCGGTTCCGCCTGCAGCACGCCCTGACGCAGGCGGATGACGACGACCGTTACCCCGTCCGAGTCGCAGGTTCCTGGTTCACCCGCCCGGCACTTCTCGATGCCATCGACCGCGTCAACCGTTATGTGCGCGATCAGGAATCGCTGGATGCCTCCATGAGTGGCGCTCTTGGCACCCTCGATCGGTCTACTACGGCCTCCAAGGAACGCACCACCGACTTGCGCAACATCCGAGTTGAAGTCTCCCGCTGTACTCGTCTGGTCAACACCGGCTCGGATGTTCCGCTGAACGCGATCTACTCGCTTCGCACCAACCTCACCCGAGCGGTCGCGGCCGAGCGCAGTGCCGGCAACTATGTCCCCGATCCGCGATCTTTCACGCTCGCCGCCTTCGACCTGAACGTCTCGCGCAATTAGCCGGCGTTGCGACATCCCCACACCGAGTTGATCGGCGCTGCGCCCGCATAACCGGTTCAACCTAACTCCCAACATCGCCACGCCCGACCTTATCGGCGTCGCATCTAATCTCGCTGCCGGGCCAGCCGATATCCTCCTCGGAGGGTCGACTTCATGGGTTTGCTGCATCTCTTGAAAGCCAACAAGAAACAACCGAAGAATGAGGCGGGAATGAACACCGCCGATCCCATCACGCCACCGGTGCAGACGAAGCTCCCCCTCGAACAGGGCCTGGACCATCTTCGCGCCGGCCGACATGACCACGCGATCGTGGCCCTGCGCATGGCGCTGCAGCGAGAGCCCGGGCGCTTTGCGGCTATCCGGGGTCTCGCGACGGCTCATCTTCAGGCAAACGAGCCCACGCCTGCACGCAAGCTTCTCGACGCCTACACCGCGGAGCACCCGATGTCCTCCGAAGGTTGGCGCCTTGCCGCGCAGCTCGAATGGAAGCTCCTGGACCGCCCCCGAGCCGTCGAGATCCTGTACGCCGGCCTGAAGCGGCTTCCGCAATCCGCCGTCCTCCACCGGCAGCTCGCCGTCTTCCTCTCCGCCGACGGAAAGCGCGGCCAAGCCGCCGCCCACGCCAAAAATCAGCCGGCGCAACCGCGCGACATCGAAAGCTGTCTACAAGCCGCCGCCGACGGTGGGGGGGCTGCATTTGCGCCGCTCGCTGCCGACCACGACTGGCTCGAGCAGATCGCCCAGGATTCGATCCTGCTCAAAGCCATTCTCGCCCCGCTTTCGACCGATCTGTCTCCCCTCACCGGGCAGACCCGCCAGATGCTTCAGGACATCGAGTTTAAGCTTGCCCGCCTGCTCGACGCTCAGCCCGACCATGCCGATCGGCAGCTTCTGCTCGCCCGCGTGCAGTCCCGGCTCGACGCGATCCCCGCCGCCATGCTTTCGTGCCAGCGCGCGCTTCGCACGAGCCCGAACCTGGTCGAAGCTCATCGCCTTAAGGCCAACCTGCATGCCAGGATCGGCGAGATTGACCAAGCCATCGCCACCCTTCAAGCGCTCACGCAGCGCGGCATCGACTGGCCCGACATCCACTACGATCTGGCCGCCCTCGAGCGTCAGCGCGGCCAAACCGCGCAGGCCCGATCCCATCTCTATTCCGCCCTGCGCCTCAACCCCCAATTTCAACAAGCCCACGACCTGCTCACCCGCTGCGCCGCTTGAGCACCAGAAGGCTGTCCCCGTCCATCCGACTCAAGCGATTCCCCGCTTCCTTCGCGTCCTCTTCGATCTCTCCGTGAAGAAATGCGTCGCCACCTCGCGCCGATCTGCTCGAACTTTAGAAAAAGTTCCCAATAACTCAGAAGACAGAACCGCGACGAAATTGCCGATGAACTCATAGCTGCTTCTGAACCCTGAAGACTGATTTCTGCTCCTTCTTTTTGAGGCTCCCATGGGTGTCAACCAGTTCATGCTCGGCCGCGAGCTCCCGTGTACCGTCGTCGATCTGCTCCAGGTGCGGCTCATGCCGCTGCCCGGCGCCACCCACGACGCGCTCGTGGTGCAAGTCGAGTCCACCGCGCGCCCGTATCCCGACGTCCTATACCGCCTGGGACTCTCCCACCTGGGCCGCCAGGA
>JBBRIN010000051.1:0-10729 GCA_038221115.1 Tepidisphaerales bacterium | reverse complement strand
GGGCCGGACTTGAGCGGCCACATGTGCTCGCTCCATTTTTCGATCGGCTTCTTCCAGAGGATGGTGCCGTTGAAGGCGTCGCGGGCGGTGAGGACCCATTTGGAGGGGAGAAGAATCGAGGTGCGCGAGCCTTCGTCCATGATGTAGAACATCCGGCCGCCGGCAGAGACCATGGCGCTGAGGCTGGAGATGCGGTCGTGGTGGCGCGACCAGCGGGGGCTGCCGACCCATTGCAGCCGTTCGGGGGGTCCGACCACGGTGTCTTTGGAGACGGCATTCCCGCGCGCGTCATAGAAGTAGTGCGTCCAGTCGTCCATCTCCGTGGGGCGGGGCTTGACGGTTTTCTTCCCGCCGATCATGGCGACGCCATTGGGAACCAGGACGCGGATCACTTCGTCCATGGGAACCTTGCCGAGGTCGTCGGCGACCAGGAGGTTCACCATGTTGTCCACGTAGGGCAGTTGATCTCCGGACCATTTTGCCACGCCGATGGGGCCGTAATTGCCCGTGGACTGGATGTTCTGGCGTGCGGTGGAGATGTCGGCGTCGAGACCCTGAACGATGTAGCTGTTGTTGGCGTGAAGGGCGGCGGTGAGCTGGCCGTCGCCGCAATGGAGGTGAACGACGAACCCGCCCTTGACGCCGCTGACATCCAGGATCTCACGGGCCTGCTGCTGTGCGGACGCGTTTGCGGCCAGAGAGAAGAGGGCGATCAAGAATGTGACTTTCATGGATTCTCCTCCGGCACATTGATTGGGGGGCGTCTCATCCGCCGACGACCGACGCTTATGATGTTACACTGGGGCCGCTGACGAATGTTGATAGGAACGTCAACGCTTACTAGTTGTTTTACCGCGCGGCGGGGCGAAAGGGGAGGCCGCGATGCCGGTTGCTGCGCAATTGAAGAAGGCGGGCCGGAGATGGACCCGCCTTCATTTGATGTCATTGGGAGTGAGGTACTCGATTTCAGGGGATGACGATCTTCTGTCCGGCCTTGAGGTTCTGGGGCGTGAGGCCGGGGTTGGCGGCGGCGATCCTGTTCCATTGCTTGCCGTCGCCGTAGCGCTCGCGGGCGATTTTGAAGAGGGTGTCGCCCTTGAGGACGGTGTACTTGCCGGCGGCGGAGGCGGCGCCAGCGCCGGTGAAGGCGGCGGGGGCAGGTTCGACGGGTTGTGCGGCCAGAGGCTGGATGGGCTGGACGGCCGCGGTATAGGAGGGGGCGGGAGGCGTGGGGGAAATCTCGGTGATTGAGGGGTTGAGCGGGGCCTTGGCGGAGGCCTGCTTTGAGTTGGAGTTGCAGCCGGTGAGGGCTGCGGTGAGTGCGAGTGCGGCGAATGCGAGCTTCTTGTTCATGGGAGGCGTCCTGCCTTTCAGTATGTTTGGCGCGATTTCCCGGGCGTCCAAGCCGCGGATCTGAAGGGGTTATCGGACGCGCGCTCGCGGCGGCTTGAGGGAAATATGATTTTGGCCGCTATGATCCCTCGCCCGGATGGTTTGGAACCTTTTTATCCTTGTGGCCGTGCTGCTGGTGGTTGGCGTGGTGCTGGCTGAGGCAACAGTGCGCGTGATGGCGATGGCGCTGCTGCAGCCGGCGCGGATGACGGATGGGCGGGCGGCGTGGCGACTGCGGCGGTTGAGTCCGGGGGATCTTCAGCTTTCGTTTTCGAAGGTGTCGTTCAACGTGCGCGACGATGCGACGAATGAGACGATCCGGCTGGCGGCGTGGTGGATTCCGCAGCCTGAGGCCGATGGGCGGTGCGCGGTGCTGCTGCACGGATATGGGGATGCGAAGGTCGGGGGGATCGCGTGGGCGCCGCCGCTGCATGCGTTGGGGTTTAATGTGCTGGCGCTGGACCTTCGGGCACATGGGGAATCAGAGGGGCGGTACTGCACGGCGGGGTTTTTTGAGCGATACGATGTTTCGCAGGTGATCGATCAGTTGAAGGGGGAGCGGCCGGGGGAGACGCGGCGGATCGTGTTGTTTGGCGTGAGCCTCGGGGCGGCGGTGGCGGCGGCGACGGCGGTGATGCGCGATGATATTGCGGCGGTCATCATGGAATGTCCTTATCCGGATTATGAGCTTGCGGCGAGCGCGCATGCGGAGGTGTTGGGTGCACCGGGCGAGTTTTTGCAGCGGCGGGCATTTGCGCTGGCGCAGCGGATTGCGAAGGCGGATTTTTCGGCGGTGCGGCCGGTGGATTTGATTCCGAAGATTCCGTGCCCGGTGATGGTGATTCGAAGCGAATCAGATGTGTTTATCGATGAGGAGCATGCGGGGATGGTGGAGGAGGCGGCGCGGAGGCGCGTTGGGCGCACCCTGTATTGGAATGCGGAGAATGCGCATCATGTGGCGGCGATTTGCGAGGATCCGGAGGAGTATGAGAGAAGGATTGGGGAGTTTTTGGGGGAGGTCGGGCGGGAGTGTTGAATGGCGGAAGCCCCCACCCTGGCCCTGCCCCGGCGTACCGGAGGAGGGAAGAGTTTAGAAGAGGGGGAGTTGGCCGTCGGGGGGGTTGGGGGCGTTGGGGGCGCGGAAGTGGTCGGGGGAGAGTTCGAGCTTTTCGGTGAGGCCGGCTTTGCGTTTGGCGAGGTCGAACATGGCTTTCAGTTGGTCGGCCCAGACGCCCTGGCCTTGCATGCGGGTGCCGAAGTTGGGGTCGTTGAGTTTTCCGCCGCGGAGGGAGCGGATGCGGTTGAGGACTTTGTCCTTGCGGTCGGGGAAGTGGCGGGCGAGCCAGTCTTCGAAGAGGCCGGCGATGGCCCAGGGGAGGCGGACGGGCGTGTAGCCGGCCCAGCGTGCTCCGGCGGCGGCGGCGGCGTTGAGGATGGCGGGGGCTTCGTGATCGGTCAGGCCGGGGATGATGGGGGCGACCATCACACCGACGGGGATGCCGGCGGCGGTGAGAGTGCGAATGGCGTCGAGGCGGCGGCGCGGGGAGCTGGTGCGGGGCTCCATCACGCGGGCGACTTCGGGGTCGAGCGTGGTGATGGAGAGCATCACCAGCGAGGCGTTGTCCTTGGCGAGATCGGCGAGGAGATCGGCGTCGCGGGTGATGAGGTGATTTTTGGTGATCATGGCGACGGGGTGGCGAAATTCGGCGAGGACCTCGAGGCAGCGGCGGGTGATGCGGAGGCGGCGCTCGACGGGTTGGTAGCAATCGGTGACGCCGCTCATGGAGAGGGTTTGGGGCACCCACTTGGGGGATGCGAGCTCTTTGCGGAGGAGTCCGGGGGCGTTGGTCTTGACCATGATTTTGGTTTCGAAGTCGAGACCGGCGGAGAATCCGAGGTATTCGTGGCCGGGGCGGGCGTAGCAGTAGATGCAGCCGTGTTCGCAGCCGCGATAGGGGTTGATGCTGTGGGTGAAACCGACGTCGGGGCTGTCGTTGGAGGCGATGATGGTGCGCGAGGTGTCGTGGAGGAACTGGGTCGTGGGGGCGGGTCGTTCGTCTTCGGGGAGGTCGAGCCAATCGCCGTCGACGTGGAATTCGACAGGGTCGAAACGATTGGCGGGGTTCACCGGAGTGCCGCGGCCGTGGATGGTGAGCGGATGAGCCATCGTTGCGGGGATTCTACGCGGGGCGCGCTGGAGCTGCGCGAAGAGCGTGGGTGATTTGTTTGGGAATGAACAACGGGAATTCCGCTGTTGGAGGGTTGTGCGGTATGTTCTTGGCCGATGAATTCGTCCAACGAACAGGGGCCGCTATCGGCGCGACCGCGCTTTGCGATCATCGGGTCGGGAGCGATGGGGAGCTACTACGGGGCGCGGCTGGTGCAGGGCGGGCACGATGTGCATTTTCTGCTGCGCGGGGATTATGACGTGGTTCGGGCGCGCGGGCTGGAAGTGAGAAGCTGCGCGGGGAACTTTCGGCTGGGGGCGGAGAGGTTGAATGTGTACCGGGACGTGGGGGCGATGCCGAAGGTCGATTGGGTGATCGTTACGCTGAAGACGACGAGCAACGAATTGTTTGAGCGACTCATCGGGCCGCTGTTGAAGGAGGACACGGCGATCCTGACGCTGCAGAATGGGTTGGGGAACGAGGAGCGTTTGGCGGAGTTATTTGGGAAGCAGCGGGTGCTGGGGGGGATGGCGTTCACGTGCATCAACCGACTCGAGGCGGGGGTGATCGAGCACTCGGCACATGGGCACATCCGGCTGGGCGAGTTCGGGGGAGGGCCCAGCGCGCGGGCAGCGCATGTGGCGGGGATGTTGAGCGCATGCCGGGTGCCGTGCGATGTGGTGGGGGACCTGCGTTATGGACGGTGGGAAAAGCTGGTGTGGAACGTGCCGTTCAACGGATTGTCGATGGTGCTGGACCAGACGACGGATCAGATTCTGGCGACGGCGGAGGGGGAGGCGCTGGTGCGACGAATCATGGCCGAGGTGATTGCGTCGGCACGGGCGAATGGCGTGGAGTTAGCCGACGAGCTCATCGAGGTGAACCTTCGGCGAACGCGCGAAATGGGGGCATATCGGACGAGCATGCACGTCGACCGGCAGATGGGCCGAGATCTGGAGGTGGAGGCGATTCTGGGGAATCCTGCGAGGGCGGGGGCGGAGGCGGGCGTGGCTAATTCATGCATGCAGATGTTGTACGCGTTGGCGCGCATGGTGGCGCGCCGGATAGGCTTCATATTTACCCGAGGTTAACAAGCGGGTAACGGGCTCTTCAGTGGTCCATTCCGAGATTTTCTTGCTTGTGTGGAAATTGAATGATAGGTTTGTGGTGGAGGAACTCATGTTGTCACCACGTCGCTCTGCTCAACTGGGGGTGTTGTCGGCGGTGGTTGTGCTCGTAGCCAGCATGACAATTTTGATTCGGGGCGGCGCGCAAATGCGTGCGGAGGGTGGCGCGCCGGTGGTGGTGAAGGCGAGGAATGCGGGCCAGCCGCAGATGGTGTTGGGGGCCCATTCGGCGACGTTGGGTCACTAAAGAGTATTGCGCAGCAAAAGCATTAAGGCCGGGCGAGATTCCCCTCGCCCGGTTTTCGTTTTATGATGTGCCGCCATGCATGTGGTGATATTTGAAGGCTCGCGGTGGCCGACGTTTGCGCCGGTGTCGTTATCGCGGCCGGTGTTTTCTCTGGCGAGCGGGATGAGCACGCTGCTGAACAAGCAGCTGCGTTACCTGGAGCCGACGAAGCTGACGCTGTGGGTTCGGTCGGGGCTGGTGGAGTATTGCCGGCGGCATGTGGTGCCGAACCTGAAGGTGCCGACGGAGATCAACGCGCCGCTGGGAGATGAACCGGCGCTGCTAGTGAGCGGGCGGACGCTGCACTTTGGGAAGTACGAGATGCCGCGCGAGCCGGGGGTGATGACCGATAACGATGGGATCTGCTCGGCGTATGTGATTTCGCCGGGGTTGACGCAGCGCGATGCGATGAGCCGGAGCGATGCGTGGATGAAGCTGTTCGAGCTGCCGAAGATGAAGTCGCAGGGGCGGATGGCGGGATACCTGTGGGACCTGATCAGTTGGAACGAAGAGTCGCTGGTGGACGATGCGATCAACCTGAAGCTGCATTGTGGCGCAGACAAGCCGAAGGGTCCCTACCACCTGGTGAATGATGAGGAGGTGTGCCTCGGGCGGGAGGTGAAGCTGGCGCCGGGATGTGTGCTGGATGCGTCGAACGGGGTCGTGATGATCGACCAGGGGGCGTCGATCGGCGCGAACGCGGTGGTGCAGGGGCCGTGCTACATCGGGCCGCATAGTCAGGTGATGCCGCTGGGGCATGTGCGGCCGGGGACGACGGTGGGGTCGATCTGCAAGGTGGGCGGGGAGATCGGCAACTCGATTTTGATGAGCTATACGAATAAGCCGCATACGGGGTATGTCGGCGACAGCTACGTGGGGGAGTGGGTGAACTTTGGGGCGGGATCGACAACGAGCAACTTGAAGAACACGTACAGTGAAATCGAGATTCGGATTGGCGCGCAGGCGATCCCGAGCGGGCGGCGATTTTTGGGGTCGCTCGTGGGAGATCATACGAAGCTGGCGATCGGCACGCGGCTGATGACCGGCTCGTACATCGGGCATTGCTGCATGGTGGCGATGTCGGGTCTGCCGCCGACGTCGATCAGGAGCTTTACGTTTCTGACGGACAAGGGGGCGGTGAAATACGATCGAGCGAAAGCGAAGGAGATGATTCAGAGCACCTACGGGCGGCGCGGCCGGGAGTGGCAGGCGGCGGATGATGAGGTGCTGGATTATGTGGAGGAGACGGCGGGGCAGGTGGAGGGGTCGATTTAGCGCGAATGGGAACAGAAACCCCCACCCTGTCCCTCCCCCGATCGCAGGAGGGGATTAATGCGCGGCGAGTTGAGCGTCGAGGGCTTTGAGCTGTCGGGGGGACATTAACTGGTGAATTTGCGCGCGAGCGGTCATGGCGGCGTCGGTGGAGTCGGGGTTGGATTTGGCGGCGTCGGTCGTGGGAGATTTCTTTGGGGCGGCGTCTTTGACGAGGGACTTGGCTTTGGCGAAGGCGTCGCCGGTGACGCCGACTTTTTCGAGGGTGGCGAGATACGCGTCGGGGGATTTGGTGATCTGGCCGATCTCGGCGTTCATAAGAGTGACGCGCCTGGTGATCTTGTCAGCGGGGACGGGATTTGCTTTGAGATACCTGGCTGACTCATCGTCGGCGGCGTCGATGGCGGCGACGGCGGAGGCGATTTTGGCTTTGTCGCCGGCGGCGGAGCGGAGCTTGTCGAGGGCGCTTTTGGTGGCGGATTCCTGGCGATCGTAGATGGGGGAGAGAGTGTCCTTCGCGTCGGAGAGCGAGGAATCTTCGGTCAGGGCGAGGCGGGAAAGTTTTACGTTGGCCAGGGCGAGGGTGGCGCGGAGTTCGGCTTTGGCGGTGTCGGTGTTGGAGGCGGAGGAGGCTGATTGAGTGTCGTCGGCCGGTTTGCCTTTTTTGGCGAGGGCAGAGGAGGCCTGGACGCCGACGAGCAGGACCAGAAGAGCGAGAATGGTTGAGTGGGCAAAACGCCGCATGTGAGGATAGACCCCTGGATAGATGGGTGGTTAGTCGGCCCAGAGGGGGGCGAGGGGAATTCGGAGGTCGGTTAGGAAGTTTACGGTCAAGATTTGGTCGCCGGTGTCGCTGGCGCGAGTTTCGTACTGCCCTTCGGACCACTCGAGGCACTCGAGCGTTTTGGTGAATGCGTTGAGGATCCAGTAACGCGGAACCTTGAACTCGGCGTAAAGGCGGCGCTTGGTCTTCTGATCGTGGCGCTCGTGGCCGGGGCTGACGGATTCGATGATGAGTGATGGGGGGACCAGAACGCGAGTCCGCTCGGGATCTGGGCGCCGCGTGGCAAGGAATGCCGATTGTTGGCGGCGCTCGTCTTGCGGCGTCAAGAAAACGGCATCGGCGACGACGACGGTGGACTCATTGAGGATCACGTCAATTTCGGTGCCGAAGCGCCCTGGAATGCCAAGCCGCTTGAAGTCTGAATGGACATAGGCCATTAGGTTGAAAAGGGCGCTGCCGCCGGAGAAGTATGCTGGTGCCATCGCGGTGATCACCCCCTCGATCATCTCATGGTGCCCCTCGAACCACTGCCCCTCGATTTCAAGGTCGTCGAGATCGGAGGCGCACCAGCCGACAGAACCCGGCGTCACGACGCGCGGCTCGGCGTGCGGTTGGGGAGGCGAAGTTGAGATGGAGACGGCGGACATTCGACGCCATTATAGCGGCGAAGCGCTTGGGCCGCGAAGTTATTCGACGGTCACGCTCTTGGCGAGATTCCGCGGTTTATCGACGTTGCAGCCGCGGGCTACGGCGGCGTGGTAGGCCATGAGCTGCAGGGGGACAACGGTGAGCAGAGGTTGGAGGGGCTCGAGGGCGTGGGGGACGTAGATGACGTGGTCGGAGTAACGGCGGATGTGGGTGTCGCCGTCGGTGGCGACGGCGATGATCCTGCCGCCGCGGGCACGGACTTCTTCGATGTTGGAGATGACCTTTTCGTACTGGCTGCCGCGGGTGGCGATGAAGACGACGGGCATGCCTTCGTTGATGAGGGCGATGGGACCGTGCTTCATTTCGGCGGCGGGCATACCTTCGGCGTGGATGTAGGAAATCTCTTTGAGCTTCAGGGCGCCTTCGAGTGCGACGGGGTAGTGGTAGCCGCGGCCGAGGAAGAGCCAGTTATCGCGGTCGACGAAGTTGCGGACGTAGTCGCGGATCTGGCTGGACTGGTCGAGGACGAACTTCATCTGGTCGGGAATGGCGTTGAGTCCTTCGAGGAGCTCGACGGTGTGGGCCTGGCTGGTGAGGCGTCGGCGGCCGAGGAAGAGGGAGAGCATGGCGAGGACGGTGAGCTGGCAGGTGAAGGCCTTGGTGGAGGCGACGCCGATTTCGGGGCCGGCGTGGAGGTAGATGCCGGCGTCGGTTTCGCGGGCGATGGTGGAGCCGACAACGTTGACGACGCCGAGGGCGAGGGCGCCCTTGTCTTTGGCCTCGCGGAGGGCGGCGAGGGTGTCGGCGGTTTCGCCGGACTGCGAGATGGCGATGAGGACGGAGCCTTCTTCGACGATGGGGTTGCGATAGCGGAACTCGGAGGCGTACGTACACTCGGAGGGCACTTTGGCAATGTCATCGAGCATGTAGTCGCCGACGAGGCCGGCGTGCCAGGCGGTGCCCTGGCCGGTGAGGATAAGGCGCTTGGCCTTCACGAGCTCGCGGGCGAACTCGGAGACGCCACCGAGGACAATGCGGCCTTCGCGGACGTCGATGCGGCCGCGGAGGCAGTTGCGGATGGAGGTGGGCTGCTCGAAGATCTCCTTGAGCATGTAGTGCTCGTAGTCGCCGAGCTCGTATTCTTCGAGCTTGTTTTCGAGCTGGGAGAAGACGGGGGAGACGTCGATGTCGTCGATGGTGGTGGTGCGGAAGCCATCGGGTCGGACGACCGCCATCTCGTTGTCGTTGAGGTAAACGACCTGGGTGGTGTGCTCGACGATGGCGCTGGCGTCGGAGGCGACAATATATTCATCGCGGCCGACGCCGATGATCAACGGCCTGCCTTTACGGGCGACGATGAGGGTGTCGGGTTCGTCCTTGCAACAGACGGCGATGCCGTAGGTGCCCTGGACCTCATGGAGCGCGCCCTGAACGGCGCGCTGAAGGAGGGAGACGCCGGGGGGCGTGTGGTTTTTGGCTTTGAGGTCGGCGTAGATGTCGCCGACGAGCATGGCGAGGACTTCGGTGTCGGTCTGGCTGGTAAAGGTGTGTCCTTTGTCGGTGAGGAACTTTTTAAGGATGGCGTAGTTTTCGATGATGCCGTTGTGAACGAGGGCGATGTGGCCGGCGTCGTCGACGTGGGGGTGGGCGTTGGCTTCGGTGGGCGCGCCGTGGGTGGCCCAGCGCGTGTGGGCCATGCCGAGGGAGGCGGCGGGGAGGGGATTGGCGGAGGTGATGGAATCTTCAAGAACAGAGATGCGGCCGACAGCGCGGCGGACGTGGAGCTGGCCTTTGGCATCGATGACGGCGATGCCGGCGGAGTCGTAGCCGCGGTATTCGAGGCGCTTGAGGCCTTCGATGAGGAGGGGTTGGGCAATTTTACGACCGACGTAAGCGACGATACCGCACATGTTTGGGCTCCGTTTCGCGTCCTGCGAAGAGTCGGGTCAGTTTTCAGGAGTTACGGGATGTTCATCGGGCAAGCGCGGGGTCCACTGTAGCGCGGGCGATGCATCCCATCATAGGTTATCGGACGGGATCGGGAAATTGCTGGAAAGGAACGCCGGGAGAAGGCGTGGTGGATTAACACGAAGGCGCGAAGAGCACGAAGGAAAGCAAGAAGATTGGCTTCACTTCAGTAGGTCAAGGGCGGCGGCGGTCATGGTGGCGACGCCGATTTTGATGGCGGAGCGGTCGGGAAGGTAGTGACTGGAGTGGAGGCTGGGGAGGGGCTTGCCGCCTTCGTGTTTGCTGGCGGCGATGCGATCGGGGGGGATGGAGCCGAGGCGGTACATAAAAAGCGGGATCTTTGTTTCGCCAATGGAACCGAAGCGGCCAAAGTCTTCGGCGCCCATGGTGGGGTCGCGTTGGATGACGTTGTCGGGGCCGATGGTTTGACGGAAGACATCCGTAACGCGGGCGACGAGCTCGGGGGTGTTGTACGTGGCGGGGTTGGATTCACCGAACAGCTTGACGGAGGGCATGCGGTCATCCGGCACGCCGGCGGCCTGGGCGATGCCCTTGGCAATGCGCTCGATGGCCTTGAGGGTGCGTTCGCGGACGATGTCGCTGTAGGTGCGGACGGTGAGCTGGAGTTTGACCTCGTTGGGGATGACGTTGGACTGGGTGCCGCCGTGGATGGAACCGACGGTGACGACGACGGGGTCGGTGGCGCGGGTCTCGCGGCTGGCGATGGTCTGGAGGGCGAGAATGGTTTGTGCGGCGATGACGATGGGGTCTTTGGCGAGGTGGGGCATGGCGCCGTGGCCACCGACGCCGCGGATGATGATTTCGACGGCGTCGGAGTGGGCGAAGGCGTAGCCGGGGATGAAGCCGATCTTGCCGACTTCGAGCTCGGAGTCGACGTGGAGCGCGAGGCAGTAGTCGGGTTTGGGGAAGCGGGAGTAGAGGCCGTCGTTCAGCATGTTTTTAGCGCCGACGACGAGTTCTTCAGCGGGTTGTCCGATGAGGACGAGGGTGCCGTGCCAGCGGTCCTTGAGGGACGCGAGTGCGCGGGCGGTGCCGACGAGGGAGGTGATGTGGATGTCGTGGC